>JAFGDX010000490.1 GCA_016931875.1 Prolixibacteraceae bacterium | reverse complement strand
CTGGTAAACAAAATGCCCAGCATTTACTATTGTGAATTTGAGGAAGGTTTTCGTTGTCAGAAATACGAAATTGAACTTGGCTGCCAGGCCAACATGCGAAACGACCTGCCTTATTTCCGTTATACCGATGTGTTGATGATGAAAGCCGAATGTTTGCTGCGTACCGGCAAAAGCGATGAAGCTGCTGCCCTTGTTACCCAGGTTCGCGAACGCTCGTTTGATGACCCTGCAAAAGCTGTGGTTACCGGTGCCGAACTGGAGGGAAACACAACCATCCGGTACGGAACTCTGTCGGAAGATGGCAGCATCGATGATCCGGGCGACCAGACCCCGGTTCAGTATGGCCGTTTCCTCGACGAACTGGGGTGGGAGTTTGCCGCCGAATTCCGCCGCCGGACAGACATGATCCGGTTTGGAGTTTACCAGACTAAAAGCTGGTACAATCACACGCCACAGGGCGAACACACCATTCTTTTCCCAATCGGGCTGGAAGAATTGAATACAAACCCAAACCTGGTTCAAAACCCGGGGTATGAATAATAAGTCAGAACCCTGCAGGTTGTTTTTCACAACCTGCAGGGTCTTCTCCCTAAACGCAAAAGTTATTGAATAAGTAAAAGAATATTATATTTGAATACATTGTTATAACTTAAAAATACTTTTAAACCAGCTCAATCTTCCGGGAATCACTTTTGGATTTTCAGCAAATTAACATATACAAGGTATGGGAATAAAACAGCATATTTTTTTTATACTCCTTTTCGCTTTGGCAGTTCATTCGTCCTCTGCACAGGAAAACACAAACACGGAACGGTTACCCTCAACCCTGGAAGAAAAAAAGGGCGAAGATATTTTTAAAACACCCCACTTTAAACTTTTCATATTGAAATCGTCACAAACAGTGGCGGCACTTCAACCCAGCAACAACCCGGATTTTGATTTTACTCCCGGCGAATTGCTTTCGCAGCGCAACACCAACGGTTATTACCATTTAGGCGATATTAATTTCAGAATAAAAAAAGAAGGAGAAAATTCATGGGGAGATTTCTCAACAGCCGCCAACCGAAAACCGGTGACACCGCTTAAACTAAACAATCCGGCAGTTTTGGCAGCCGCTGAACTAACAAATACCTTGCCCGAAAACTCACCCGTAAAGGTAACCCGCTACTGGGAAAACCACAACGGAAACATCGTTCTGCGTTTTGAGTTTAAAAATATTTCGAAGGATGCCATCGAAATTGGTTCACTGGGAATTCCGATGATTTTCAACAATAACATAAGCAACAAAACGCTCGATGAAGCCCATGCCGAAAATGTATTTTTTGATCCATACATTGGCAACGATGCCGGCTATCTGCAGGTGATCCGTTTAAAAGGCGACGGCCCTGTTTTGCTGGTGCTTCCTTACGGAAAATCACCTTTTGAAGCATATCGCCCGTTGCTTGACGACCCCTCCCGGCGCGGAATCACTTTCGAAGGATTTCACGAATGGATGATTCACTCCAAAGCATATGCTGAAAACGAATGGAAAAACGCGACGCCCTGGAACGAACCAACTTCCTTCCTGTTAAAACCCGGAAAAACAAAAAGTTATGGTCTTGAACTTATTTTGGCTGATTCGGTACAGAATATGGAAAAAACACTGCTTGAAAACCACCGGCCAGTGGCGGTTGGAATTCCGGGATATGTTTTGCCGCAAAATGTTAATGCAGAACTTTTTTTGAAATACGGGGAAAAAGTGAAAAAAATTCAAACTAACCCTGAAGGAGCTTTGAAAATTACCAGAGAAGAAACAACACCAGGAGGCTGGCAAAAATACAAAATAAAAGGGCAGAAATGGGGCAGGGCACGCTTAACAGTTATTTATGCTGATGGGTTGGAGCAAACTATCAACTATAAAATTATTAAACCGGAAGAACAGGTGGTTGCCGACAACGGTCGCTTCCTGACCACCAAACAATGGTTCAACGAAGCCAACGACCCGTTTCACAGGGCGCCATCCGTAATCACCTATGATTACGAAACCAAGCAAAAAGTTACACAGGACAGCCGCGCGTGGATTTGCGGGCTTGGCGATGAAGGTGGTTCCGGAGCCTGGCTGAATGCCATTATGAAACAACTTGTTCAACCCAACAAGGAAGAAATTGCCAAACTCGAGGATTTTATGCTGCAAACCCTGTGGGGCGGAATTCAATACAACCAGGGAAAATTAAAGTACGGGGTGCGGAAAAGTATGTTTTACTACGAACCCGATTCGCTGCCACCGGGAACTTACAACGACAGCATCAACTTTGGAACCTGGGCAGCCTGGAATAAAGAACACGCCATGTCAGTAGGACGTTCGTACAATTACCCGCACGTGGCAGCGGCTCATTGGGTAATGTATCGCCTGGCACGAAATTACAACGGGCTGGTTACCCAAAAAAGTTGGGACTGGTACCTGCTGAATGCCTATCACACTTCAATGGCCATGGTTGAACTGGCTCCGCATTACGCCCAGTTCGGGCAAATGGAGGGCAGTATTTTTATCCATATTCTCGACGATTTAAAAGCCGAAGGTTGGTGGGAATACGCCCGAAAGCTGGAAGCTGTCATGAAACAGCGCGCCAACCACTGGGCAACACTCAATTACCCGTTTGGCAGCGAAATGCCCTGGGATTCCACCGGACAGGAAGAAGTTTATATGTGGTCGGAATATTTTGGATTCGATGAAAAAGCGGCAACTACCTTAAAAGCTGTTTTAGCGTACATGCCAACAGTTCCACACTGGGCCTACAACGGAAATGCCCGGCGTTACTGGGATTTTCTTTATGCCGGAAAACTTTCGAGGGTTGAACGTCAGATTCATCATTACGGCTCGGCTCTCAATGCCATTCCTGTTTTGAAAGAATACCGCAAAAAGCCCGACAATCTGTATCTTCTGCGTGTGGGCTACGGAGGGCTGATGGGAGCCATTTCAAACATTACACAGGATGGTTTTGCCCCGGCAGCATTTCATTCCTTTCCGTCCACGCTCAAAATCGATGGGATTTCAGGCGATTACGGACCAGGATTTTATGGCTATTCGGTAAACTCCGCGACTTTTATTTTGAATAACGATGAATTTGGATGGCTGGCCTTTGGTGGGAACCTGGAAGAGAACGGAGGTGACATCATAAAAGTGGAAATTACCACTGCCGCAAAATCGCGCGTATTCATTGCCCCTCTGCAACTGTCGATTACACTCGATGCCGGGCAGTTAAAGTCAGTTTCATTCAACAAAAATAAAAAAGAGGTGAAACTGGAATTCAACCCCGGAAATGAATTTACTGCCAATGCTCTATTGCGCATTGAGCAGCCTCAAGACAAAGAACAGACAATTACGGCGCACGGGTTTTCCAAAAACAACCGCAGGCACCTCGTAATTCCGTTAAAAAACGAACCGGTTATGCTAATGTTGAAATAAGCAACTTTTAAAAAAGAACAGAAAAACCAAAACCAGTGAAACAACTAAATAACTCTTCATTAATTTGAAACCTGGCAATTATGAATCGTATTATATTATTGATAAAAATCAACTTAAAAGAATTTAAACATGAAAATATATAAGCTGTTTGCAGGAATCATACTAAGTTTTTATGCTTTTGGAACAACATCGATATTTGCACAAAGCGGTGATCAGATTTTAGACGGAATTGGTGAAACCGGTTTGATTGCCCGTTACACATTCGAAGAGAATGCAAAAGACTGGTCGCGTAATAATTTACACGGAAATATTAATGGTTCCGGTTTCAGTTTTATTGACGACGAGCAGTTTGGTAAAGTGCTGTCGTTATCCGGAGAAAGTGAAACCTTTGTTTCAATTCCCGGTGAATCGGTAACAGGAGAAGAAGCGCTGAGTATTACCGGATGGATTTACCTGCGTTCCACAAAAAGCGGGCAGATGTTTTTCGATTTTGGGAAAAACGGTCAATCGCATTTTTTTGCCGCTCCTTGCGGAATAGCGGACAACGAAGGGTGCCAGGTTCAAATCGCAACTCAATCGGATAAATATATGGCAGTTTCGCCAGCGGTAACACCTTATAAATGGAACCATTTGGCAATTGTTGTTAATGTTCCGGCAAAAACATTGAGTACATTTCTGAACGGAAAACTTGTCAGCGGGGAAAAAAAGTTGGACGTGGAACTGGACCAGCTTTTCGATTATAATTCAGCAAAAAACAATAAACTTTTTATCGGAAAGTCGATAAACGATGACAAATCGTATTTGAACGCCAAATTGTTCGATTTCAGAATCTACAGAATCCCCTTAAACGAGGGACAGATTGCAGGGATTTATAACAGTGCCCTGAAAAAAGATGAAGCAGTTGTGGGAACAAGAGTTGAACCCGACCGGGATGTTCCAAAGTTTCCCGAAACAACTCCGCAACTGTACAATGCATATTTAGTTAGTGTCCCCGACATCCGGGCAGAGACTGTAGTGGGGCATCTTCCACGGCTGCCGCGCTTTGTAAAGGGTGTTTACAGCCATGGCATTGAAGGGCCAAAAGTAAGGGTACTTTGGCCGGCGCCCGAAAACAACAATGAGGTAATCAACCCGGGTACATATACAATAACCGGAAGAGTTGCCGGAACAGACCTGCAACCCAAAGTGATTGTAACGGTAAAAAATTCCAAAGAGACTGCTACTCCCAAACGTATACTGGAAGCTTTCAGTCTGGAGCAGGTGCAATTAAACGATGACATTCACAACAACAAAACAAAATTTATTGAAAACCGCGATAAATTTATTACCGTGCTTGCCCATACAAATCCCGACAATTTCCTCTATATGTTTCGGAATGCTTTCGGGCAGGAACAGCCGGAGGGAGCTGAGCCTTTGGG
>JAFGDX010000489.1 GCA_016931875.1 Prolixibacteraceae bacterium | reverse complement strand
TGCACAGGAAGTTCCATACAGGTTTCTTCCATGTCTTTAATTATGTCGAAATCAAATGAAACGGTTTTCCAACCCATTTCATCCAGCATTTGCACGGTTAAATTTCCCGGCGTATGCGTGGCTTGTCCTTTGTATTTATACGCCGTCATTAGCGAGTTTTCGTCGTTGGCCTGAATTTCCTTGTGGTCAAGATGGTACAAGCTTGAACCTGATATCCAGTTTTCAGGTGCATACAAATGAGGAGCAGGTACTGCCGACTTTTCTGCTACGGTTTCTTTGTTGAATTTTAATTTTTCAGATGTAAGCTGCTGGAATAATGCATTCGATGGACTTTTGAAAAGGCTGTTGTCGGCAATTCTTTGGTTGCTGATGTTGAAAATGTAGTAATCGTAAATGCTGGGTAAATTGTTCGAATTGTCCAGATAACCATTTTCGCCTTCCGCTTTCAGGAAGCCCGAAAAACCAAGTCCGTGTGTAATTTCGTGTAAGGCCGCCGTTGCAAAATCGTATTTTGTTGAAGGCGTATTGCCATCGGTACCAAAATACCATGAAATGTTGGAATTAAAAACGCAAACAATGTCAGCCTCGTTCTCTCCGTTGATATCTTTCCCGGCAAGCTTTTCGGCGAGCGCTACCGGGTAATAAACATTGGAGAACAAAGCCCCGTCGAAATTTTTGTAAAACTGCGCCGGCTTGCTTTGCGCCAGCATGTTTTTTCCCAATGATTCCCATTTTACAGTTATTTTAACAGGAACAGGAGAAGCAACAAAACCTTCCCAAATGGAAACTGCATATTGAAATGCAGCCTTTGCCTGGGCCGGCATGTTTTCGTAGGATACCATAAAGTTTCCGGCAGTGCTGCCCGACTTTAACATTTTTTTGCCCACAGGGGGCGGTGTAAATACTTTATTTACTTCATCCAAAGCAATGTTGATCTGGCTTTCGCCGCCAGTGGTTTGCGTCAACAGTTGCTTTTGGGCCTTAACATTGCAAAAGGTAACAATGGTAAGGACGATTAAAAGCGTCCGTCTCATGACAGTTTTTATTTATGGGTTTGTAATTTCCAAAAATACAAAACAATGAGACGGGCTTTGTAAAATAAAGAACTGATTTAATGTGTAATGAATTCTGAAAATTACCTAAGTAAACTTTCAGTACCGGGAAAAATCCCTGATAAAGTAGGGTTGTAAAATCTGAATTGGCGATGTACCTCTTCAGAGTATTGCCAGCTTTTTTTAAAGCCGACAATGTAGTCTTTCCTCCGGCATTGTAAAAGGTAACAATGTAGAGGACGACTGAAAGCGTCCGTCTCATGACAGTTTCTATTTTATGGGTTTGCGAGGGTAAATATATGAATAATATTTATTATTCCAAGTAATTTTTATAGTTTTGGTCGCACCAAGAAAAACAAAAGCAAAAAAACAGAATAAATTTTATGAAATATTTATCAACAATTTTATCCGCGGCGCTTGTGTTCCTTTTTTTTACTTCCTCTGGTCAGGAAAAAGGGTATTACTCAGAATTATACAGGCCGCAGTATCATTTTACCCCGGAGAAAAACTGGCACAACGATCCCAACGGGTTGGTGTATTATGACGGGGAGTATCACATGTTTTACCAGTACAATCCGTTTGGAAATAAGTGGGGGTACATGCACTGGGGGCATGCTGTAAGCCGTGATTTGGTCCATTGGGAACATCTTCCGGTGGCGCTTTACCCGGATGAGGATTCAAAAGACAGTGTTTATTGCACAGCATTTTCCGGTTCAGCCATTGTTGATGAACATAATTTGCTTGGAAAACAGAATGGCAGTGAAAAAACACTTGTAGCTTTTTATACAAGTCAGCATTGCGGACAGCGAATAGCATACAGCACCGATAAAGGAAGAAGCTGGGAGAAATACGAGGGCAACCCGATTATTCCTTATGATGAAAATGATGATGCACGCGACCCAAAAGTATTTTGGCACCAGCCAACTCAAAAATGGATAATGGCTTTGTATCGAAAATCAGAGGAAGACGATATTACCAAAGGTGTTTCGTTTTATGTGTCAGAAAATTTGGTTGACTGGGAGTGGAAAAGTCATATTGTAGGTTTTTACGAATGTCCGGACCTGGTGCGTTTGCAGGTAACAAACCGTCCTGAAGAATTCAAGTGGGTACTTTTTGACGGCGATGGGAGTTATATTATCGGCGATTTTGATGGAGAGCAATTCAATCCGGAAACGGCAAAAATGAAAAGTGACTTTGGGAAAAATTATTATGCCACCCAAACCTGGAGCAATATTCCCGAAGAGGATGGGCGCACCATTCAGATTGCCTGGATGCGCGGCGGTAAATTTCCTGATATGCCATTTAACGGGCAAATGACATTTCCGAGTGAACTTTCCATCACAAAATTCAATTTTGGTTATAAATTAATCCGGAAACCAATCAAAGAAATTGAACTACTGCACGGGAAACACACCGATTGGAAAAACCAAAACATAATTCCCGGAATTAATGCCAATATTCTGAAAAAAATTAGCGGAGACTGTTATCACATTGTTGCTGAATTTGATATAAAAACAGCAGACAATTTTGGTTTTATGATACGCCACGGGAAAAAAGATGCCGGTACTGAAGTGTTGTACAATGTAAAAAGAGAAACTCTTTCGGTACTGGGTTCTACTGTTCCGTTACCACTTATTGATAACCGCATAAAAATGGAGATACTGATTGACCGCGCATCGATTGAAATTTATGCCAATGACGGGCAGGCAGTTATTTCGAATTGTTTTACTCCTTCAGAAAAAGCAGACGATTTTGTTTTGTTTACCAACGGCGGAGAACTAGAGGTGATAAAAATGGATGCATATAAAATTGAGTCGGTTTGGTCGCGCTAAATTGAAAGTGGTTAAAATATCGAATTAAATCGAATCGTTTTCTGTTTTGAATATCTTGGTAATTTCAGCACCGGAAAATTACCATCGGAGCCTTACATTAAAAGAGAAATTAGTTGAACAACAACAATTAAAAGCACCATTGCTACCGGGTAAACCGTGGCATAGGCAATGGAGTGTGCGTTGGTTTCGGTCATCGAATCGGCAGCAGCCAGTCCCGGGGTGCTGGTCATGCTTCCGCTAATGGCCCCCAGCAAACTTAAAATATTCATTTTGAAAATCCACTTTCCGGCCAAGGCGGCAACTATCATTGGAACCAGGGTAATTATTCCGCCCAGCAGGAAAAGCCGGATTCCGTATTCATTAAAGGTTTTTACAATTTCGGCACCTGCATCGGAACCAACGGCAGCCAAAAAAAGAATAAGCCCGAACTGGCGCAACAACTGGTTGGCAGCGCCACTCATGGTCCACAACACCGGCCCGGTTTTTCCGATTCGGCTTAAAATAAGAGCCACAACAAGCACTCCTCCGGTGAGCCCTAAACTAAAAGAAAAACTGCCCATATTTAAACCGATTTTACCTACCAAAACTCCCATTATTATTCCAAGTGCAACCGGCAAAATATCGGTATCGGAAAGACGTTTCTGGTCATCCCCAAAAATTTTGGCCACCATTTCCATATTTGCTTTGCTGCTGGCAATAATTAATTTATCGCCAAACTGGAGTTTTGAGCCCGGTGAAGGGGAAATATTGATTCCGGAACGACGAATACGGGTAATGGTGGCATTGTAAGTCTGCAAAAGATTTATTTGCCCAATGGTTTTATTTACCACCTCCTTATTGGTTACCAGCACCGATCGTACATCGTATCTGGGGTCGAGTGGAATTTCTTCTTCGGTTGGATGTCCTATCAGCAATTCCACATTTTTCAGGGCTTCTTCGGTTCCAACCGCCTTTATTAAATCACCTTTATGAAGAATGGTTTCCGGGGTAGGAGTAACGGCAACACCGTTGTGTACCACGCGCGATACCACTGCTTTGGTCATAAACCGGATGCGAAGCTCTCCGATAGATTTACCAACAATGTTTTCATTTTCAACGATAAAATTCCGGCGAAGTATTTCAGGGAATTCTTCTTTGATTTTGGAATTGAAATCCTCTTCAGATTTTTTTAGTGAAATACGGAGAATTTTAGGTAAAAAGCGAATAAAAAGAATGACTCCGATTACGCCGAAAGGATATCCCACACCGTAACCGATGGAAGCCAGCGGCGAATTTGTATAATCTATGGCGGCAGCCAGTCCGGGTGTGCTGGTTAAAGCCCCGGTGAGCAATCCGATGGCAATATTTTTATCGATGTGAAAAACGGAAATAAATACAATGGTAATCAAGGCGGCTATTAAAATCAGCATGGTTGCAAACGAAGCCAGTTGCCGTCCTTCCTTTTTGAATGACTCGAAAAATCCGGGCCCGGCCTGAATTCCAATGGTAAAAATAAAAAGTACCAGCCCCAGGTTTTGAAAGTCTTTTGGTATTACAACTCCGTAATGCCCAAAAACCAACGCTATAAAAATAACGGCTGAAACATCGAGCGAGAGGCCAAAAATTTTAATCCTGCCCAGGATAAATCCCAGAGCAACAATTAAAAACAGTGCAAAATAACTGTTTGATAAAAGTTCCATTTTCCATTCCAATTTTCAGTGCAAAGGTAGCGAATTGCAGAATTCCGTATGGATTTTTTAC
>JAFGDX010000488.1 GCA_016931875.1 Prolixibacteraceae bacterium | reverse complement strand
TTCAAAGGCAAGGTCAACTTCCTCGTCGGGCAAAAGGGAGCCGGTGCTGTAAATAAGTTCGTTCATTTTAGTAGGTACCAAAACATAGCCACTGGCAAACAGCGGTTGCTGTCCTCCTCCCATGCCTCTTACCCCGGGTTGTGAACCATTATTGCCTTCTTTTTGAAATAAAGGTTCTATTTTCGGATAGAAAATAATACCTGCCATTACAATTACCAACACTGTTGTAATTGAGAATCTGAAAATCGTTTTTGTCGTCACTTTATTGTTTTTTTATATAAAAAGCATCTTAAAAAATAACCAATCAACCAAATTAGACTGTCGGTTTTGTGAAAAGTTAAATTGGGGTATTAAACATTTTTTTAGGGGAAAGTAAATTTCGATGGCACTTGAATTTTATTAAGCTGATAATGAGTTTGAATTCCGTATTTCTGTTGTTTCCTTTTAAAATTTATAAACTCAATATTTTTCCCCAAACTATTTTATTAACAGGAATACCGCTGGTAAGGTTTATATTTCGGATATGCATTGCCTGTTCGCCAGGGTAGCGAATCCTGCTGTTTGTGTTTTCGGGGACTGAATGTTTTACATCTTCAATGATATCGCTGATGGTTTTTTCAATGGCGGGGTAATTGCTGAGGTTTTTCAAATTAATGGCAATAAAAACCTGCGAAACTCCAAATTCTTCCTTTTGCTTGCTTATTTCGCGGGTACTTTGCCCGGCTGATAGCACAGCTGCAAAAATATCAAGCAACAGGGACAACCCTGCACCTTTCCAGTAACCGATGGGCAGTGCTCTTCCGGTTTGTAAAATCTCCTCCGGATTATTGGTGAGTTCGCCTTTGTGGTTGAATCCGCCGGCAAAAGGCAGTTGTTTGTTTTCCAGTTGGGCTGCTTCCATTTTTCCGTACGAAAATTGTGTCATGGCAAAATCGAGCACTATGGCGCTTTCGCCAAATGGAATGGCAAAAACCATGGGGTTGTTCCCCAGTTTACTTTCGGTGGCGCCCCATGCCGGCATGTTGCCAATGGTATTGGTCCATGCCAAAAAAGCAAATCCCTTTTTGGCAGCCTGCCAGCCATACAAACCCGCGCGCATCCAGTGGTTGGTATTGGCAAGTGCCACGCACCCGATGGTGTTTTTTGCAGCAAGGGCCATTGCCCGTTCAGCACAAATTTCGGCGTTTAACGGGCCGGGACCCAGGTTTCCATCCCATTGTTCCAATGCTCCGGAAGAGCTTACCAGTTTGGGTATTGCATCAACTTTTATAAAACCTTTCTGAATGTATTCTATAAACCGCGGGAAACGGTAAACTCCGTGTGAATAAACTCCTTCCAGACTGTTGGTGGCAAAAATCTCAGCACACTTTTCGGCTTTTGAGCTTTCAAAATTATATTTCAGCAAAACCCGTTTAAAAACGGATTTCATTTCGTGATATGAAATTTTAATTTGTTCCATATTCAAACCGATTTCCAGATGCGTTGTTTATTCTTTTCTTCTTTTTGCAGGAATGCCGTTTCAAGGTCAATTTCCTTCCGGTTGGCAATGGCGCAAATGTAAATGAAAATATCGGCCAGTTCGTCGCCAATTTCCGAAAAGGCTGAATTTTCATCAATGGCAAGCCCTTCCGATTTGCGAACGGCCTTAAAAAGTTCGCCGGTTTCTTCACCCAGAAGAAGGCATTTGTCATGCACGGTTTGTTGTGCAAAACCCCGTTCATTTTCCAATTCCGAAACATATTTCTGGAAATCTTTTAGAGTGGCCTTTTGTGGTAATTGCGGCATAAGCTTTTTTTATGATTCAACGGTTTCGATTGCTTTTTTTACTTTTTCCAGAAGCACGGGTATCTTTTCAAGTGGATCGCCTTCACCTAATGTTTCCAACGGAAGATATCCGCGATAACCTGACTCTTTGATTATCCGGAACAGTTTTTCAAAGTCGGTGGGAGTTTCCTGCCCGTTTATCCAAACATTTTCCTTGATTTGCCAGGTAACGGCATATTTTATATTTTTTTCAATTTCGTTATACGGGTCGCTTTGGCGGTAGCTTCCAATATCGAGATTCAGCCCCAGCCAATCTGAATCTACCATGTCGAAAATCCGGTCCACGTCGGCAGCCGTTTTTAGAAAATCGTTGTGGTTTTGAATGGCAACGATGACACCGTAATCTTTTGCAAAGTTGCAGCATGTTTTTAAATCCGCTGCCATCCATTCAAAAACCTGGTCGCGGGTAAACCCTTCGTGCGGATTTGTTCCGGCAAAAACCCTGATGTTGGGGATTCCCATTTTGGCGGCTGCCTGAATCCATTCTTTTATCATTTTAATATCTGCGTCCCGGCTCTTTTTGTCGGGGTTGGCAAAATCGTTGCGAACGCCGGTTCCGCTGATATCGAGCCCTAACAAAAAGGCCTGCCGTTTGAATGTCATCATAAAATCATCCGGCGGAACAGCAGGATAACCGGGGAAATAATAACCGGTTGGGTCGATGGCATCAAAATTATATTTTGCACAGAAAAAGAGAACATCAAACAAATCGATTTCTCCATCGCGTAAGGGTTGGTTAAAAGAATACACATTCAGGCTGATTTTAAATTTGTGCCCTGATTTTTTATTTTCCGATGGTGCAACGGAAGCCAGAGAATTGAGCGACGCAGCAACAAAGGGAGCAGCCAGCAGGGTTTTTGCAAAATTTCGCCGGGTTGTTTTCATTTTTTTTCAGGTTTAGATTTTATTTCCTTAAAATAACCAAATTTCGTCCAAAAAGTTAGTGAATACTTTTGGGTGCATCCACTACAATTTCTTTTACACAGGCACCCGGCGACATACTCAGCAGCCATTTTATGGTTTGAAAAATATCGTCCGGCTGAATCATTTCTTCCGGGCCAACCGGTGTTCCGGCTTCTCCGGCCATTTGTGTGTTTACCCAGCTTGGGCAAATGGCAGTAACCTTTATTCCGCGGGGTGTGAGTTCGCGGTACAACGACTGGCTTAAGCCAACCAGCCCGAATTTTGAAGCCACATAACCCGCATTGCCGGCAAAACCGATGATGCCCGCCCGCGAAGAAATATTAAAAATGTAGCCGGTTTTTTGTCTTTTCATTACCGGCACTACCTCCTGTAACATTACAAACTGCGCCGTGAGGTTGGTGTTGAGCAGGGCTTTGAATTTTTCTTCGGAAAGCGATAAAGAGCCATCAAAAAAAATACCAGCGTTGTTAACCAACACATCAATTCGTCCGGTTTTTTCCACAATTTTATGAATGGTCTTTTTTATTTCGGCGCTGTTGGTAATATCGAGCTGAAAAATGAGCGGGGCCGGACCACCGGCGGCTGATATTTCCTGCGAAACATTTTCAAGATCATTTTGGTTCCGGCTGGTTAAAACCACCTGGTAGCCCATTTGGGCCAGGCCAATTGAAATGGCTTTTCCAATTCCGCGCGATGCACCGGTTACCAGTGCCACTTTGTTTGTTCCTTTCTCCATTTTTTGAGGTATTTGACCTAAAGATAGAAAAGAGATCGGAAATATTCATCCAATTTTACCCTTTAACCGGGAAAGTCAGGATTCCCGCACTTCAAGCAAAAATCCGCTTCCGTGAATGTTTTTAATCTCAATACTGGGATCGTCGGCAAGGTATTTCCTGAGCCTGGTGATAAATACATCCATGCTGCGGGCGGTGAAATAACCATCGTCGCCCCATATTTTTTGCAGGGCATTCTCGCGCGGCAGCAGTTCGTTTTTGTTCTGGCAAAGCAATTTCAGCAAGTCCGATTCCTTTGGCGAAAGTTTTTGTTTTATGTCGTTGCGGACAATGTGTCTGAGTTTTGAATTAAAGTGATAGGAGCCGATTTCGAAAATCACATCGTTGTTTTCAGGGGTGGCCGACTGCCGTTTTATGATGGCCCTGATTTTACAAAGCAGCACCTCGGTGTCAAAAGGTTTGGTAATGTAATCGTCGGCGCCCACGTTGTAGCCTTTTAAAATGTCTTCCTTTAATGTTTTGGCGGTTAAAAAAACCAGGGGTATATCTTTGTTGATTTTCCGGATTTGGGTTCCGATGGAAAACCCGTCGGTATTGGGCAGCATTACATCCAGAATACAGATATGATATTCGCCTGAGCGGAATTTGTCCAAGGCAAATTTACCATCATCCACCCAGGTTACCTGGAAGTCGTTTATTTCGAGATAGGATTTTAATACCGCTCCGAAACTTAAATCGTCTTCAACAAGAAATATGTGGTACTGTGGATTCATTTTTAATTACAATCACAAAAATTAAATCATACATTTGGTTTCTAATTTTTGGCGTAAGGGATAAACAAATCAAAACGGCTTCCCTTTCCGGGTTCGCTTTGCACTGAAATGGTTCCGTGATTGGCTTCAACCACGGCTTTTACATAACTCAACCCAAGACCAAACCCCTTTACATTATGAATGTTTCCGCTGGTTTGCCGGTAAAACCGTTCAAATATTTTGCCTTGTACTGTTTTGCTCATTCCAATTCCTTTGTCTTCCACCGAAATCAACACCCCTTTGGTTTTGCTTTCGGTGGTAATTTTTATTTCGGGCGCATTGGGCGAATATTTGTTTGCGTTGTCGAGCAAGTTATAAATAATATTTGTACAATGTATTTTGTCGGTTGTAACCACCGGGTTTTTGGCATTTAAACGGGTTTCAATTTTTCCTTCGCGTTTTTCAATCTGCAGCATAATTCCCTGAATGGCATCCTGAATCAGTTCATGAATATCAATGGCTTCCCAGGTAAATTCAAACTCTTTTTTGTCGAGCCGGGCAATGGTTAAAATATCTTCTACCTGGCGGTTCATACGGGTATTTTCTTTTTTAATCATGCCGGTAAAATATTTTATTTTTTCCGGATTCTGAATCACCTTTTCATTTAATATAGAATCGGAAGCTACTGAAATGGTGGCAATCGGGGTTTTAAATTCGTGGGTCATGTTGTTGATAAAATCCGATTTCATTTCCGAAATCTTTTTTTGTCTTAAAATATAAAAAATACTCAGGCCAAAGGTTACCAAAATTATCAGCGAAAAAAGAAATGAGGCCAGTAGCAGCCAGTTTAGCGAGCGGTAAATAAAGCTTTCGCGGCCCGGAAAAAAAACGGCCAGTTTCAGGTTTTTCTGAATAATGTCGTGTGGATAAAGGTCAACCTGGTATTCCGATTTCAGTACTTTTAAGGAGTCGCTCATTTTAGCCGAATCGTAAAGAAAACTGCTGTCTTGTAAAACGGCATATTCAAAATTGATAGGGATATTTTTGTTGGCCAGTTCTTCGGTGAGTACATTTCTTACAAGCGCGGTGTCGATGCTTTGCACATCCCAGGAAGAAATTTCGGTTACCACCTGGCTGGCGGTTTTTTTTAGCCTGCCCGCTTTTGCTTCCAGCCGTTTTGAAATATCGGGGGCCACAACCGAAACCGTGTCGAGGTGGGTTATAAATGAATCGATTTTAATCAGCCCAACCGAATACAAGGAGTCAATATCAACCATTAACGAATCGCGTTTTACCACAAAAATACCCGAGGTTGCGGAGTCATCTGCTGTAACTGTCACCTGTTCTGTTTCCCGGTCATTGCCTGTATTTCTGTTAAATTTGTATTCGTAGGTACTGACCGATGTTTTGTTTCCGCTGTCCATTTTGAATTCAATCCGGGTATTTTTGTTTTTAGGGTCAAACTCTCTGATTATGCG
>JAFGDX010000066.1 GCA_016931875.1 Prolixibacteraceae bacterium | reverse complement strand
TAAAGACAATAAAACCTGAACTTAAAATCGAATTTCGGAGTGCAAGTTTACAACTTTACCCGAAAATACACAAACAAAATGTTTGAAATTCATTCCGAAAACAGAATGTTTTGCATCCACATTCCCAAAATGATTTGAAATCTGTTTTTTTCAGTTAATTTTGCAGCATATCAAATATTCTTCAACAGGGTGTTTGATTATACAGAAGAGTGGAGAGATCGGGCTCAGAGAAACTCTGGCAACCATTCCAAAATGAGGACAAGGTGCCAATACCCGGCCGGGAACGGAATTATAATTGAAGCACTATCATGAAAAGACAACTGCATAAATTATTTTTTATAACCTACATGCACGGGGCAAATATGTGTATGAAACGGCGGTTTTAACCGCATCTTGTTGCAATGGTAAATTATTGACACGCTCAAAAATACGAGTAATACAATGATGGGTGCAGAAACAATATTGGCCCCCGTTGCTCAAAACCATATCAGTTTCAAATTTATTTTAATGTGAATCGAAAATCAAACCATATGTCAAAAACAAAAACCTACGAAGAAATTAACAAAAAACTCAGGGCAGGAGAAGCCGTGATTTTAACAGCCGAAGAGGTATCAAAAATGGCACTGGAAGCCAGCCCCGAAGAAATTGCTGAAAAAGTAGATGTGGTCACTACAGCAACTTTTGGTGCAATGTGCTCCTCCGGTGCAATCATCAACTTTGGGCACACACATCCACCCATTCGTATGGAAAAAATTAGGCTCAACGGTGTGCCCTGTTACGAAGGTCTGGCTGCCGTTGATTCTTATATTGGAGCAACAGCCTGTGACCCTGAAAATCCGGCTTATGGCGGTGCTCATGTAATTCAGGATTTGCTGGAAGGGAAAGATATAACACTTGAAGCCTGGGGCAAAGGCACCGATTGTTACCCCAGAAAACACATAAAAACCACCATCAACATCCACACAATTAATGAACTGATTCTTTTTAACCCACGGAATGCATACCAGAATTACAATGTGGCCGTCAACACAACCAAAAAAATGATTCACACCTACATGGGCACCTTACTTCCGGGATTACGAAATGCAACCTACTCCACTTCAGGCGAATTGAGTCCGCTGTTAAACGACCCCGAATTCAAAACCATTGGCATAGGCACCCGAATATTCCTGGGTGGTACACAGGGATTTGTAGTTTGGCCGGGAACCCAGTTTCATACTACCCGGCCCAAAAATGAGCATGGAATCCCGGTTACCAATGCCGCCACACTTGCCGTAATGGGAAACCTGAAAGAAATGTCGTCCGAATATATTCAGGCTGCTTATTTTGAAAAATACGGAGTGAGCATGTTTGTCGGAATCGGCATCCCCATTCCGGTTCTGGATGTTGAAATGGCCAAACGGGTTTCGGTAAACAACCGGCAGATTCAAACCTCGGTGCTCGATTACGGAACCGTGGGAATGCCCAAACTGGGAGAGGTTTCTTATGAAGAACTTCGCTCGGGAACAATAAAAGTAAACGGCCAAAAAATACGAACCGCCCCGGTTGCCAGTCTTGCAAAAGCAAGAAAAATTGCACATGAACTAAAGAAGTGGCTCAAAGAAGGGAATTTTGAAATCAGCAAACCCGTACAAATGTTCCCGCAAAATACATCGTTAAACAGTTTAAAAGAAATGGAGGCCGAACATGATTAAAAAACGATATGTACTGAATTTTCCTCCGCAAAGCGGCGATAAGCCACTGAGTTACCAGTTGGTAAAGGAATATGATATCCGGATTAACATTCTGAAAGCCGAAGTTTATCCCGGGAAACGGGGAAGTCTTTTGCTCGAACTTCAGGGCACTAAGGAAAACATTGAGAAGGGGGTGCACTACCTCATCCGGCACCATGTTATTTGCGAACCGCTGGATAAACGTATTCATTTCCAGGAGGAAAAATGCATCGATTGTGGAAATTGCACGGCTGTTTGTTTTCCCGGGGCACTTACCATGAATAAAACCACATGGAAACTTGAATTCGACAAAAACAAGTGCGTGGTTTGCGAATTATGTATTCCGGCCTGTCCGTTGAAACTGTTTCAAATTGATTTTAGCTGATGATTTTTGAAGAACGAACATACCGCTCTCAGTTCAACACCTCGCGTTTTACAGGTTTTGAAATAAACTACCTTGAAACCGATGTCTGGATAGGAATCAATCCGTCTTCTTTTAAAACAGAAATGAAAGATATTGCGTTTTCAAAAATAAAATCTCTCCGGGAGAAACTGGATGCCTATATTAAAAGTGAACCTTTTTTTCAGAAAAGCCTGAAACCGTTTCAACCTTCGGAGCATGCCCCGCTGGAAGCCAAAGAAATGGCTCTGGCTGCCGGGAAAATTGGCACTGGCCCCATGGCAGCCGTAGCCGGATTGTTTGCCCGCGAGGTGGGAAGAGAGTTTATGCAGAATTTCCGGGTGGAAGAAATGATTATCGAAAACGGTGGTGATATTTTTGCCCTGCTGAACAAAGAGATGCTATTATCCGTTTTTGCTGGTAGTTCGCCTCTTTCAAACAGGATTGGGCTGGCCATTCCTGAAGAAATGGGAGAATTTGGGATTTGCACCTCGGCAGGCACAGTCGGGCCATCCTTAAGTTACGGAAAAGCCGATGCAGTGGTTGTTATCTGCAAAGATGTGCTGCTGGCCGATGCATTTGCCACCGCTTTTGGGAATAAGGTAAAATCGCCAAACGATGTGGAAAAAGTGATACATATGTCAGAAAAATATCCCGAAATAATTTCAATGCTTATCATATGTGAAGACCAAATAGGCATTCGGGGAGATTTTGAAATACGATTATTAAAGTAAATAAGAACCGCGAAAAAAACGGAAGCGCCGAAAAAAGTCGCAGCGCTTTTGCAGCTTGGCGGTAAAATAACGAAAACCATGACAAGCAAAAACATAAAAAAAGAACTCGAAACCCGCGTATTGGTAATGGACGGTGCAACCGGCTCACTGCTGCAGGAATATAAATTAACCGAAGAAGATTACCGTGGCGAACTTTTAAAAAACTTTGAGTTCGACCAAAAAGGGAATAATGATATTCTGGCGCTTACCAAACCCGAAATAGTAGATGAACTGCACACACGTTATCTGGAGGCAGGTGCCGATATTATTCTCACCAACACCTTCAATGCCACACGGATTTCACAAGCCGATTATCATACTGAAAAATATGTGTACGATATAAATAAAGTATCGGCCGAAATTGCCAAAAAAGCAGCCGAAAAATTCACAGAAAAAAATCCGTCGAAACCGCGTTTTGTTGCCGGTTCGCTTGGTCCAACCAACAAAACACTATCGCTTTCCCCCGATGTAAATGATCCAGGCTACCGGGCCGTTACTTTTGATGAAGTAAAAGATGCTTACCGCGAGCAGGTGGAAGGATTGCTGGATGGCGGTGTGGATTTACTTCTGATTGAAACCGTTTTTGACACCTTAAATGCCAAAGCAGCCATATTTGCTGTTGAAGAGGCACTGGAAGCCCGCAACATCAAACTCCCGCTGATGGTATCAGGAACCATTACCGACGCCAGCGGACGCACCCTTTCCGGGCAAACCCTGGAAGCATTCCTCAACTCGGTATCACATGTCGATTTACTGAGTGTGGGGTTAAACTGTTCTCTGGGCGCCTCAGACTTGCGGCCTTATGTAAAAGAACTTTCCAATAAAGCGCCGTTTTATATCAGTGCCCACCCAAATGCCGGGCTGCCCAACCAGTTTGGGGGCTACGATGAAACCCCTGAAATTATGGCCGGTTATATCAAAGATTATCTCGACAACAGCTTTGTAAATATTATTGGAGGATGCTGTGGTACAACACCCGATCATATCCATGAATTTGTAAAAATCGCAAAAAATGCAAAACCCCACCCGGTAAAACAAGCCGACAGCTACACCCGTTTAAGCGGACTGGAACCGGTTACCTTTACCGAAAATACCAACTTTGTAAACATTGGCGAACGTTGCAATGTGGCAGGCTCCAGAAAATTTGCCCGTTTAATCAGCGAGAAAAAATACGAAGAGGCACTTTCCATCGCGCGGTCGCAGGTAGAAAACGGCGCACAGGTAATTGATGTAAATTTTGACGATGCCATGCTGGATGCCGAAAAAGAGATGGTAACCTTTCTTAATCTGCTGATGGCTGAACCCGACATTGCCAAACTGCCTGTAATGATTGACTCTTCAAAATGGAAAGTAATTGAAGCCGGGTTAAAATGTTTGCAGGGAAAAGCGATTGTAAACTCCATTAGTTTAAAAGAAGGAGAAGAAAGTTTTATACAACAAGCCAAAACCATTAAAAAGTATGGTGCCGCAGTTATTATTATGGCCTTCGACGAAAAAGGACAAGCCGACAATCTCGAACGTCGTATCGAAATCTGTAGCCGCGCCTATAAAATTCTGACCGAAGAAGTGCATTTTCCTCCGCAGGATATCATTTTTGATACCAACGTGTTAACCATTGGAACCGGAATGGAAGAACACAACAATTATGCGGTCGATTATATCAATTCCGTAAAATGGATAAAGGAAAATCTTCCGTATGCCAAAACAAGCGGGGGAATCAGCAATGTTTCCTTTTCATTCCGTGGCAACAATGTGGTTCGCGAAGCCATCCATTCGGTTTTTCTTTTTCATGCCATCAAAGCCGGTTTGGATATGGGAATCGTAAACCCGGAAATGCTCCAGATTTACGATGAAATTCCTAAAGATTTGCTTGAAAAGGTAGAAGATCTGGTTTTAAACCGCCGTCCCGATGCCACTGAAAAACTTCTCGAATTTGCTGAAAATCTGAAATCGGAAGGAACAAAAGAAGTAAAAAAGGACGAGTGGCGCCAGCTGCCTTTGGAAAAAAGAATTGAACACTCGCTGGTAAAAGGAATCCCTGAATTTGTAGACGAGGATATGGCTGAGGCGGTACAAAAAATTGAACCGGCTCTTAATGTAATCGAAGGTCCGCTGATGGACGGGATGAACGTTGTGGGTGAGCTTTTTGGCTCCGGCAAAATGTTTCTTCCGCAGGTAATAAAATCGGCCCGGGTGATGAAAAAAGCAGTGGCCTTTTTACTGCCTTATATTGAAGCGGATAAACTAAAAAACAATACCGTTGATAATCGGAAAAAAGTGTTAATGGCAACCGTAAAAGGTGACGTTCATGATATCGGGAAAAATATCGTTGGCGTAGTTTTAAGCTGCAACAACTACGATATTATCGACCTGGGAGTGATGGTTCCTACCGAAAAAATCCTCGACACAGCCATCCGGGAAAACGTGGATGTTATTGGGTTAAGCGGTTTAATTACTCCATCACTGGAAATTATGGCCGACATTGCCCGTGAAATGGAACGCCGCAAAATGAATATCCCGGTGTTGATTGGTGGCGCCACCACATCTAAAATTCATACCGCTGTTAAAATTGAACCTGAGTATTCGAACCCGGTCATTCATGTAAAAGATGCCTCACTGGCCGTAAATGTGGTTTCCAATTTGGTAGCCAAAAACCAAAGTTACCTCGACGCAGTTAAAAAAGAATATGCTGAAATCCGCGATTTTCAGAGCCAGCGAAAAGCAAAAGAATATCTGACACTGGAAAAGGCCCGGGAAAACAAATACAAAATCAACTGGGAAAATACGCCGATTTACCAACCCAATTTTACGGGGGTTAAACAACTGGTTGACTACCCGCTGGAAGAACTGAGAAATTACATCGACTGGACCTTCTTCTTTTTAACCTGGGGGCTGAAAGGACATTATCCCGCCATTCTTGAAGATGAAAAACAGGGTGAAGCCGCGCAAAAACTTTATGCCGAAGCCAATGAATTTCTCGACGAAATTATCGAAAAGAAAATGTTGCAAGCCAACGCTGTTTTTGGAATATGGCCCGCAAATGCCGATGTTGACGATGTAATTTTATACGAAGACGAGACCCGGAAAAACGAAATCGGGCGGTTTTACCATTTTCGCCAGCAGGAAAAGAAAAAAGAAGGAATGGCCAATTTTTGCCTTGCCGATTTTGTAGCACCTTTGGATTCAGGCAGAATTGATTACTGCGGCGGTTTTGCAACCACGGCCGGAATTGGTATTGAAAAATGGAAGAATAAATACAGGGAAGAAAACGACGATTACCATGCCATAATGCTCGAAGCCCTGGCCGACAGGCTCAGTGAAGCCTTTGCCGAACTGTTGCATTTACGTGTTCGCAAAGAATTCTGGGGTTACGCCCCGGATGAAAACCTCACACACGAAGAGTTGCTAAAAGTAAAATACCAGGGAATCCGCCCGGCACTGGGCTACCCGGCCTGTCCCGAACACTCGGAAAAGGACAACCTCTTTAATTTGCTTAAAGCTCAGGAAGTGGGAATTACTTTAACAGAGCATTTTGCAATGTACCCGAATGCATCGGTTTCAGGTGAATTTTTTGTTCATCCCGAATCCCGGTATTTCAGCCTGGAAAAAGTGGGCAAAGACCAGGTGGAAGATTATGCACGACGAAAAAACCAAACGGTTGACTTTGTTGAAAAATTTCTTCCAACCAATTTAAACTACAAATAAAGGAGCAAGAGTAAAAAATAAAAACTCACCCTGAAAATTCAAAGTCAGGCTTTTGAATTTCAGGGTGAATTTTAAAATACCAGCAAAAAAGCACACGATTTTGAATCTGAAAAAAAGCCCCTTTCAGGAATAATTTTTTCGATTTCAACGAACAGTTAAAAAAACAGACAAAATGCAGCGGGATTCATATGAATACAGAAACTAAAAGTATCTTTTTATTAATTTTGTATGGAAAGTAAATCATTATGAAAGTAATCGACATTATCAATAACGCCAAAAAAACCGTTTTTTCATTTGAACTTTTACCACCTCTGAAAGGAAACGATACAAGCAAGTTGTTTCGTACCATTGAAAGTTTAACAGAGTTTGACCCGAAGTACATTAACATTACCACCCACCGTGATGAAATTGAGTTCAAAGAACTGGAAAACGGGTCAATAATAAAACAAACCGTACGAAAACGCCCCGGTACCGTAGCCATTGCCGCATCTATTCAACACAAATACGGAATTCCGGTGGTGCCGCATATTTTGTGTGGCGGTTTTACAAAAAGTGAAACCGAACATGTTTTAATCGATTTGCATTTTCTGGGCATTGAAAATGTTCTTGCCCTGCGTGGCGACGGGATAAAAAACCAGCATGTTTTTAAGCCCGAACCCAACGGTCACTCCAATGCAGTTCAGTTGGTAAAACAAATTAACGACCTGAAAAACGGAAAATATCTGGAAGAAGATTTAAAAAACAACACGCCGCTTGATTTCTGTGTAGGTG
>JAFGDX010000487.1 GCA_016931875.1 Prolixibacteraceae bacterium | reverse complement strand
TTATACGGTATGATAAAACTGGGTAAAAACCTAAGCCTGAACACCAACCTGGGAGGCTACTACACCATTCTGGAAAGCAATGGCGGACAAAACCTAAGCAACGAAGGATTCCGGTACCGCGGAACATTATCGATGCGATACAACGTTTGGACAGACGGTACTTTCTCAATGTACGGCGGAATGTACTCACCTTCCATAATGCTGCAGGGGCAATCATCAACCTATTCCTACTCGAGCGTGGCATTTTCACAGGCATTCTTCGACAAAAAACTAAGAATAAACGTTTCTGTGAGTGACCCGTTCAGAGAAAAAATGGTATTTTCGAGTACGTTGGAGGATGATACGTTCTACAGAAAATCGAAGAGTTCCAACTATAACCGCATGTTCAGGGTTTATGTTTCATACCAGATTGGACAAATGAAAGAACAGATTCGAAAAGCGCGGCGCTCCATTAAAAACGACGATTTAAAAAGTGGTGGCGACACCGGGCAGGGCAGTAGCACGCAGGGGGGGCAGTAACGCAAAAGAAAATGAAAATCAAATCGGTAATTGTTGATGACGAGAGGCATGGCCGCGAAAACCTGGCCGGAATCCTGAACCGCTACTGTCAGGAAATTGAACTGATCGGAGAGGCTGATTCGGTCGATTCCGGTATTTCGCTTATCAAAAAAGTTTCGCCCGATTTGGTTTTTCTTGATATTGAAATGCCCAAAGCAGATGGCTTTCAATTGCTGGAACACTTTAAAGATTTCAATTTTGAAGTTATTTTTGTTACCGCTTTCGACAATTATGCCATTAAAGCCATCCGTTTTTCTGCCACCGATTACATTCTGAAACCCATCAGTATTAACGAACTAAAAGCAGCAGTTACAACGGTTTCTGAACGAATCAGACAAAAGCAGGAAAACCGGCGGATGAAGGAGCTGGTGTACAACATCAGTCAGCCACAAAATCCCAGAATCGGGTTACCCACCGGCGACCGGATTGAATTTACTGAAGTGGAAAAAATCATCCGCTGCCAGGGCGAGGGAAACTACACCCACATCTATTTTGAAAAAAACAAACACTTGCTGGTGGCCAAAACCCTGGTTGAATTCGAAGATTTGTTACAGGATTATTTCTTTTTGCGAGTACACAAAACGCATCTTATCAATATGAAACACGTGGTTGCCTATTTAAAAAACGATGGTGGAATCCTGCAGTTAACCAACGGAGACTCCATCTCCATTTCGCGCCGCCGAAAAGAGACTGTATTGCAACAACTTAAAACAATAAACAAAATCAAAACCTTTGGATGAAACCAATCTTTAAAAACAAATACCTTTGGATAGTAATTCCGGCAGTTGCAGGCCTCATTTTGTTTGTTATCCTCAACGGCGGTAAAAAATCAGACCACGAAATTATCGCGTTAAATGCACAGGTAAAATTCGACGGAACCCGCCTGACAGTAGCCAACCGGGATACTATGGACTATGTGAATACTACCCTCGCTTTAAATGAATATTACAAAATAAGAGGGATAAATCTGAATGCAGGAGAAAATTATGTGATTTGGCCGGCTGAGTTTATCCACTACAACGGGAAACATTTTTCCAGCCAACAGGTTCCGGTAAAATTTTCGATTTGGTGCGAACTAAATAACGGTAAAAACGGATTTTACAGTAAAAAACTCAGGTAAAATTAATGTTTGATTTTTAATTAACCTTTTCTTTTTTATACATTTATGAAGTCAATTACAACACCGGCAATCATGAAAACTCTGCTAACAATTTTATTCACTCTTGGTATTGCCCCGCTTGCATGGGCGCAAAGTTTTATTCCAAAAGAGTATTTTAATGACGAGTTGAACCTGAAAAATAACAACACAGCAGAGCTTGTTTTTCCGGGATATCAGGCACCACGACTGCTCAATGATTCAGTTTTTAGTTTCCAACTACCCGAGTTGGAAAAGCCATTTAAAAAGAAGGATAATTTTTTTGTTGAAAATTTACACCGGGCACAATTCAGAATGCCGGTGGCCAGTGTAGAGGTAAACTCAAATATGCCGGTTATGATTCCCGAATCAACCGTCAATTATGCGCTAAAAATAAAAAAAATACCGGCACTTAATCCGCTTGACAACAACCCGGATTCCGTTCCTAAAAAGCCAGAAGTAAAAAATAATTTCAAAACTTTTGACCGCTTTTCAGTTTATTAAAATTGTTCGGAAACTTATTTTTCATAAAGTAATTTTTAATTGTGTCAGAGCCTGTTCAGGTGCCTGAAGATGTATTCTTTTATCACAGGTACAAATTGGAAACGAAAAAAAAGCGGGCAATCATTTACACTGCCCGCCTTTGTCATGCCGTATTTACGCTGTATTATTTATAAAAAGGTAGTACGATATAGGTATAAATGATACATCCAACACAAATTCCCAAAGAAAACTCAAGAGCTGCAAAAAAGACCAGAATTCCACCAACAACAAGGGCGGGAGTGGTCAGGTTCAGTAAAAGTAGAACCGTTACAACCAAGGTCATAATAAAACCTAAACGGGCTGCAAATATTTTTTGTGCCTTTCCCACCGGTTTCATATCAAAATTCAGAGCATTTACCAGTTTTGAACTCAGATAACTTACCGGGCTGAATTTTAGTTCTGTAAAAGCCCTGATATAAAAATCGATCAGAAGAAATACAAAAAATGCAACGGAAGTAAAAGTCAAACCCGCTGCTACGACCAAAACCGTAAAAAGAGCATTCGCCCTTGTAACACGCTCATTGATTACTTCATTTGATATGGGACAAACCAGATTTCTCATTCTTTAATATATTAAATCGGTTATCACTTGCAAAATAAATACAAAAAAGTATTTTATTGTGCAATCAGTCGGGTGTCAAGCGAATTCCTTACAAAAATTTAACAATTCACATTTTTGCACACAAAGCCACTTCTACCAAAATGACACAAAAAAAGGCGGAAATGTATTTATTTTAAAGTTGCCACCGCACAAAAACAGAGAGAATTGTCTGAAAACACAAAACATTGATTTCATCCTGTTTTGTTGGCATATTTCAGTGTTGTTTTGTTGTTTTAC
>JAFGDX010000486.1 GCA_016931875.1 Prolixibacteraceae bacterium | reverse complement strand
TTTGGCTGGTCGCAGAGAGAAGCAAACTACGATGAAAACAAAGTCCCTGATTTTGAGTTGCCCGATCCGTTAAAAACCTTCAACGGAAAAAAAATAAGGAATGCAAAACAGTGGCTAAAAAAGGGGCGGCCCGAATTGCTTGCGTTTTTTGCAAAAAATGTTTACGGCGAAGTTCCGGGTGAATTAAAAATTACATCGGCCGGGGTGGTGGAACAAAGCGACAATGCCCTGAATGGAAAAGCCAAACGCCGGCAGGTGGAACTGACTTTCAAAAAAGGAGATCAGGAACTCCACTTTACAATGTTAATTTATCTTCCCAAAAATGTTGAAAAAGCACCGGTATTTTTGGGGTATAATTTTTACGGAAATCACACCGTCACCGAAGATGTGAATGTAATTATTTCGGAAGCCTGGTCAAGAGATAACCCGTCGTTTGGAATTATCAACAACCAGCTCACAGAGCAGTCGCGGGGTGTGCGTACCAACCGCTGGGCTATTGAAAAAATGCTGGACGCCGGAATGGGGCTGGCAACCATTTATTACGGCGAAGTGGACCCCGACAAGGACGATTTCTCCGACGGTGTCCATCCGTTTTTTTATGTTGATAACCAGCAACAACCGGCCTCATCAGAGTGGGGAAGTGTTGCAGCCTGGGCATGGGGATTGAGCAGGGCAATGGATTATTTTGAAACTTTTGATGAAGTGGATGAAAACAAAGTCATTGTTTTTGGACATTCACGTCTCGGAAAAACCTCGTTGTGGGCTGGGGCAACCGATCAGCGTTTTGCGGGAGTTATTTCAAACGATTCGGGATGTGGCGGTGCAGCGCTTTCAAAACGGAAATTTGGCGAAACAGTGGCCCGTATCAACAACAGTTTTCCCCACTGGTTCTGCAAAAATTTCAGGTACTACAATAATAACGAAGAGGCTCTTCCTGTTGATCAGCACGAACTTTTGGCTCTGATTGCACCACGACCATTGTATGTGGCCAGTGCCGAAGAAGATCAGTGGGCCGATCCGCGGGGTGAGTTTTTATCGGCATATTATGCGTCAGAGGTTTATCAGTTGTTTGATAAAGAAGGACTTCCTTCCGATGAGATGCCCGCCGTAAATCAACCCGTACAAAATACCGTTGCCTACCACATCCGCACAGGCAAACACGATGTAACTGACTTTGACTGGGAACAATACATAAAATGGGCGAAAGAGCAAGTGCTGAATAAATAAAAAGGGCCATGAAAAGCGTTTTAAAAACAGGAATTTTTCTTTTGTTTTTTTTCGGATTTGCCTGCCAGTCAAATCACAGTTACCAGCCCACCGTTCATGTTTCCATAAAAGGAGAGAAATTTTACATCAACGGAAAACCTACTTTTGAAGGCCGTACCTGGAACGGTGTTTCAGTGGAAGGGCTGCTGCCAAATGCGAGAATGGTGCAGGGTGTGTTTGATGACTTAAATCCTGAAACAGCGGAAAAATGGAAATACCCGGATACCGGCCAGTGGGATGCCGAAAGGAATACAAATGAATTTATTGCGGCCATGCCCGAATGGAGAAAACACGGGCTGCTGGCGTTTACCATCAATTTCCAGGGAGGGAGCCCCGAAGGTTATTCCAGTAATCAACCCTGGGAAAACAATGCTTTTGACCCCGACGGCACTTTGCGCCCGGCTTTTGCCAAACGAATGGAACGCATTGTAAAAACTGCCGATGAATTGGGAATGGTGGTTATTCTCGGCATTTTCTATTTTGGCCAGGATGAACGGTTGCAGGATGAAAATGCCGTAAAAAATGCGGTAGCAGAGGTGGTGGACTGGATTCAGCAACAGGGGTTTACAAACATCATTATCGAAGTGGCCAATGAATGCAATAACCGCAAATACGACCATGAAATTATAAAACCGGAACGGATTCCGGAATTAATTCTTCAGATAAAGGAAAAAGCACCTGAACTGCTTGTTTCAACCAGTTTTAACGGGAATACCATTCCACCCGACGAGGTGGTGAAAGTTTGTGATTTTATTCTTCTTCACGGAAACGGGGTGAAATCCCCGTCGCGCATTTCAGAGATGGTCAATGAAGTGCGCAGACTGCCTTCGTATCAGCCAGTGCCGGTGGTTTTTAATGAAGACGATCATTTTGATTTTGACCAGCCGGAAAACAATTTTGCGGCAGCAACCAAAGCGTATGCTTCGTGGGGATATTTTGATTTCAGAATGAAAGGAGAGGGTTTTGACGAAGGATATCAAAGTGTTCCTGTAAACTGGGGCATCAGTTCAGAGCGTAAAAAAGCTTTTTTTACTTTGCTGAAAGAAATTTTTATTGAATAGGCCATGCGGAAAATTTTCAGGCACAGGCCGTTTTTTGCCCGATGTCGATGTTTGATTCCTCACGCATTTGTTATAAATTGAGGCTGAATAGAAACATAATTCAAAACAAAATGAAACAGCTGTGTATATTTTTCTTTCTGATTTTTGCTCTGTATTCGTGCAAAACTACCCCGGAAACCAAAACAAAATCACTCTTTAACGGAAAAGATTTAACGGGCTGGCATATTGATGTTCCGGCCATGGATGAAAACCCCGATACAATAAATCCGTTTATTGTGCGAAACGGGTTGCTCGTAAGTTTGGGTACTCCCGGCGGACATTTAATTACCGATTCGGTTTATCAGAATTACCGTTTGCTGGTTGAATACCGTTTTGCCGGAGAACCGGGGAACTGTGGTGTGCTGGTTCACGCCTCTACTCCGCGGGCTTTGTACGGAATGTTTCCGAAATCGCTCGAAGTGCAGGGAATGCACGAAAATGCCGGTGATTTCTGGTGTATTGTGGAAGATATTACCGTTCCCGAAATGGAAGAACGCCGTGGCCCAAAAGAGGAGTGGGGGATTACCGAAGGCAAAAAACGGCGGATTTTGAATTTAACAGATGGCTCGGAGAAACCTCTGGGTGAGTGGAATACAATGGTTGTTGAATGTGTGGCCGATGAAATAAAAGTTTGGGTAAACAACGATTTGGTAAATTATGGCTACGACTGCACTGCCACAAAAGGGCAAATAGCCGTGCAGGCAGAAGGCTCTGAAGTGGAATTCCGAAAACTGGAACTTACACCTGTAACATCATTAACTGAAACAGAATAAATTCAACACCAGCCTTTAAAAACGAATTGAAACTAAACCTATGAAAAACCTGCTTTATCTGGGAATCATCTGTTTGCTGATTTCCTGCCAGCCTGATACCACCAGCGGAATAAAATTAAACGGTGAACTGAAACAGTGGCACAAAGTTACATTAACCATACCAGGACCGGAAACATCGGAATGGGACAAAGAAAATCCTTTTCTCGACTACAAGCTTGAAGTTGCATTTTCAAATGGCCCGCTTTTATACAAAGTTCCCGGGTTTTATGCTGCCGATGGAAATGCGGCAGAATCTTCAGCCGAAGAAGGAAACATCTGGAAAGTACATTTCAGACCCGATAAAACCGGCGAGTGGAATTATAAAATTTCATTCAAAAAAGGAAAGAATATTGTTGTTTTGGATGAAGAAACAGCGGGGGAGCCACTCGCTTCTGATGGAATGCAGGGAACATTTCAGGTTTCGGAATCGGACAAAACGGGAAGTGATTTCCGCGGGAAAGGACGCATTGTTAACGGAGAAAAGGGATATTTCAGGTTTCAGAATACGGATGAAATATGGATAAAAAACGGCGCCGACAGTCCTGAAAATTTCCTGGCATTTGCGGGGTTTGATCAGACATACCGGTTTAGTTTGAAAACAGAAGTCAGGGAAGGAGAGGCCGACCCCAAAAAAGACCTCCACAAATACGAACCGCACATTCAGGATTGGAACGAAGGAGATCCGGTGTGGCAGAGCGAAAAAGGAAAAGGAATTATTGGTGCACTTAATTACCTGCATTCTGTGGGGATAAATTCAGCTTACATGTTAACACTGAATATTTTGGGCGATGGGAAAGATGTGTGGCCCTACAATGAACACAATGAACGTTACCGCTTTGATTGCAGCAAACTCGACCAGTGGGAAATGGTTTTTGAACATATGGACAGTTTGGGGATGATGATACATTTTGTGTTGCAGGAAACCGAAAACGAAGTTTTGCTGGATGCCGGCTACACCGATGTTCAACGGAAATTGTATCTCCGTGAATTGGTGGCCCGTTTTGGTCACCATTTGGGGGTAACCTGGAATATAGGGGAAGAAAACGGCCCGGCAGGTTTTTCGCCCATCGGACAAACCGATGCACAGAAAAAAGCAATGGCAACTTATCTGAAGGAAACAAATCCATATCCGTCGGTTGTGGTGCTCCACACTCATGCCAACGATGAAAAACAGGATGAATATTTAACGCCAATGCTGGGGTTTGAAAATCTGGACGGCCCCTCAATGCAAATCGGAAATCCGCTGCGTGTGCACGAGCGAATCCGGAAATGGGTTGACGAATCTGAAAAATCAGGCAAACGCTGGCTGGTAAACCTCGATGAAATTGGCCAGCACTGGAAAGGTGTGCTGCCCGATTCCTTCGATTTTACTCACGATACGGTCAGGCAAAGTTGTTTATGGGGAGCATTAATGGCGGGCGGAGCTGGAGTGGAATGGTATTTTGGTTATCGCTATCCGCATACTGACCTGACCTGTGAAGATTTCAGAAGTCGTGACAATTGGTGGAAACAGTCAACCATCGCCACACAGTTTATTCAGCAATTTCCGCTGGAAGAAATGAAGAGTGACAGCAAGCTGTTAAACAGCGGGAATGCCTGCTGTTTGGCAAAACAGGGCGAGGTGTACCTTGTTTATTTACCGGGCGAATCAAAAAATTTGCAATTGATGTTAACTGGTTCAGAAGAGTATTCGGTGCGTTGGTTTAACCCGCGTGAAGGAGGAGCAATGCAAAACGGGAGTGTAACAAGAGTGGGTGGAAGCGGTTGGCAGGATTTGGGAAATCCTCCCCGGGAACCGGAAAAAGATTGGGTGGCCGTAGTTCAGAAAAGTTAATAAATTTGATTTTGCTGCCTGATTTTAAATTAAAAAATAAACTTAATCATTTCATTTCCAGAAAAGAAAGGATAACTTTACACTGATACCATATCGGTTATAAACTAAACCAAATAACTATGAAAAATCAAAAAAAATCCGGCCGTTCAATCGATCGGCGAAAATTTATCGGCGGCATGACTTCTGCCGCGGTTGGTTTAACTGTTGTTCCCCGTCATGTTCTTGGAGGATACGGTTTTGTTCCACCAAGCGACAAAGTAAATATTGCTTATATCGGGACAGGAACACAGGGGCTGCGCGAAATGCCCGATTTGCTTGAAATTCCCGAAGCTCAGATTGTGGCGGTTTGCGATCCGCAAAAGGAAGCCATTGGTTATTACGACTGGAGTCCGCAGGGACTGCTGAACAGTTTGCGAAAAACCATGGGTAATCCAAACTGGATGCCCGGTGGCGACGGAACAATTCCCGGAGGCCGCGATTGCGGACAACAGGTGGTGGAAGCTTATTATTCAAAACAAACCGGTAAAAAATACCAGTGTGCAGCTTATGCTGATTTCCGTGAAATGTTTGAAAAACAAAAAGATATTGATGCTGTAAAAATTATGGCCACCGATCATTTGCATGGAGTAATGGCAGCGTCGGCATTAAAACATGGTATTCATATCACAATGCACAAACCCATTTCAAACCGTTTGCATGAAGGTTTTGACGTAATTGAAATGGCCAAAAAGTCTGATTTGATAACGCATTTTATACCGTGGGAATCAAATGGTTCGATGAAACAGGTTTTGGCCTGGATTAACGGTGGTGTTATCGGTAAACTCAAAGAAGTTCACAACTGGTCGAACCGGCCGGTGTGGCCGCAATATGCCACAATTCCGAAAGATAAACCGGCACTGCCCCCGGGTTTCGACTGGGACTTGTGGCTGGGACCCGAAGCCGACCGCGATTATCACCCGCAGTATACAAACATGGTATTTCGTGGATGGTACGACTTTGGAGGTGGTGCCATGGCTGATATGGGGCATTACAGTTTGTGGACCGTTTTTCGTGGTTTGGAACTCGAAAATCCCTATTTTATTGAACCAAATTTTAGCCATGTTTGTGATTTGCGCGAAAACAGAACCGCCTATCAGATTCAAAATGATTACTCATTTCCCTATGCCAGCAAAGTGCGGTTTAAATTTCCGGCCAAAGGAAGCCGCCCGCCGGTGGATTTAATCTGGTACGATGGCGGAATGCGGCCGCCAGTGCCTGATGACGTATTGGAACAGGACAAGGAATTGGGCAGGGAAGGAATGATGTTCGTGGGAGAAAAAGGCATCATCATGTCAACAGAATTTAATTTGAGGGAACCCTATGTACTTTCCGGCGATAAAAAACTGGCCGAAGATTTAAAAATTGACGATACGTATGAAAGAGCTTCCGGAATAAAAAGATTTATCGACGGGGTTCGGAACAATACCCAGTTGGAGGGAAGTTTCAGCTATGCATGGCCCATAACCGAGGCGGTAAATTTATATGCTGCGGCGTTGCGTTCGGGGAAAAATTTGAAATACGATGCATCAAAAAAAGAAATTACCAATGTTCCCGATGCAAATAAATATTTAAAGCGCACCTACCGGAAAGGATGGAGTTTGGAAGAAATATAAAATCAAAAAGAATTAAAATGACATCGAGAAGAAAATTTTTAAAAAATACAGGTGTGGCGGTTGGTTCGGCAGCAATAATCAGCCAGTTGCCGGCTGGAATTCTGGGGTGTTCTCCATCAAAACCAAAAGATTTTGGTTTTCAGGTTTGGACCATTCGTGAGAAACTGGTGGCCGATTTTCCGGGAACATTAAACGAAATGGCCGCAATGGGATATACGCAGGTGGAAATGTGTTCGCCGCTGGGCTATTCCAATGCAGGGTTTGAGCCGTTAAATCACATGTCGGGCACCGAGATGCGAACCATTATTGAAGATGCCGGTCTGAAATGCGTGAGTTCGCACTATAATATGGGAGAATTGCGCAACAGCCTGGAGAATCGTATTGAATGGGCCACACAGTTGGGAATGAAACAAATGGTGGCCTCCAGTTTTGGCTTGCCGGGCGATGCTTCTGTTGATGATTTTCGCCGGGCTGCCGATAAACTCAATAAAATTGGTGAAACAACAAGGGCAGCCGGAATTCAGATGGTTTTTCACAATCATCACGGGGAATTTGAAAAACGGGACGATGTGTTAATTTATGAT
>JAFGDX010000485.1 GCA_016931875.1 Prolixibacteraceae bacterium | reverse complement strand
TTTTTTTATAAAAAACCTAACCTTTTGGGGCTGTTGTGTAGGATGGAGTAATGCAATTCATTATATTTGGCAACAATTCAAATCAATTAAATTTTATTCATATTCCTTAAAGGATTAAAACAACTAATCATGAAAAAGAACATTTTTTTAGTAATTGTTTTTGCTGCAGGAATTTTATTTTCAGCAGCAACAACGGCCCAAAAACCAAACACGCTTTCCAGAGCCGAAAAAAATGACGGTTGGGTATTGCTTTTCGATGGCAAAAATTTTGACGGATGGCGCCAGTGCAACGGAACCGAGATGCCGGCCAACTGGGTAATTGAAGACAATGCCATGAAAGTATTTACCGGCGAAGGCAAAAAACCGGGTCAGGGAGCTGGCGGAGACATTCTTTTTGCCGACAAAAAGTTTAAAAACTTTGAACTTTCGGTAGACTGGAAAGCAGGCGAAATGGCCAACTCCGGAATATTTTATTACGTAAGGGAAGTACCGGGAAAACCAATTTATTATGCCGCTCCTGAAATTCAGGTTCTGGACAATAAAAATGCCACCGACAACAAAATTGACAGCCATCTTGCCGGTTCGCTGTATGACATGATTGCCGCTGATCCTTCAACTGTAAACCCTGCTGGTGAATGGAATACCTGTGTAATCAAAATTAACAACGGTGAAGCAACCATTAGCATGAACGGAACGGAAGTGGTAAAATACACCCACTGGACCGCGGAATGGGATGAACTGGTTCAAAACAGCAAATTCAAAAGCTTCCCGGGTTTTACCGAAGGAATTGCCAAAGAAGGATACATTGGCTTGCAGGACCACGGCTACACCGTTTGGTTCAGAAATATTAAAATTCGGGAACTTTAATTCTTTGTAAATACAGACGAAATTTTAAAACTAATTCTCCATTTTTGCTACCTGTTTTTCAATTTATTTTAAGTATATCATATTTGTTTTAAAATTTGTCTTTATGAAATCATTTCACAGGCTTAGCAGCCTGCTCTTAATTTTTTTGTTCTTTTCATGTGGAAATGAAAAGCAGGTGGTTCAGGTAACTGATTTCACCGAATTTGTAGATCCTTTTATCGGAAGCGGGTATCACGGCCACGTGTTTGTGGGAGCCAGTGTCCCGTTTGGTGCGGTTCAGCTTGGCCCCAACAACGAAACACAGGGTTGGGACTGGTGCTCGGGCTATCATTATTCCGATTCAGTGCTGATAGGTTTTGCACACACACACCTTAGCGGAACCGGTATCGGCGATTTGGGCGACCTGGTTTTTATGCCCGCTTCTGACGATTTTGACCCGTCGAAGGATAAGGAAGTGCCATTCCGCTGGAAATCGACCTACTCTCACGATAACGAAACAGCAAAAGCAGGGTATTATTCACTGCACATCGATCGTTACAATGTAGATGCCGAACTGACGGCAACCAACCGCGTGGGTTTTCACAGGTACAATTTTAATGCGGAAGGAAATTCAAAAATTATAATTGATTTAAAATACGGTACCGGGTGGGACAAAATTACAAAAGGTGTAATTCAGCAGGTGGATAAAAATACGGTTGAAGGCCTCCGTTTTTCAAGCGGATGGGCAAGCGACCAGCAACTCTTTTACTATACCCGCTTTTCGAAAGACATCAAAAATTTTGAAATCCTGGAATCAAACGAAGAAACAGGCGATATAACTGCGTTTATCGAATTTGAAGGAAACGGCGAATTGTTGGTTAAAACAGCCATTTCTCCGGTAAGTACCGAGGGCGCCAAAAACAACCTGCTGGCCGAGGCCGCTGACTGGGATTTTGAGGCTGTAAAAAATGCAGCAAATGAAAGCTGGAATACCGAGTTGGGAAAAATTGACGTTAAAACCGGGAACTTCGCCGACAAAAGAATATTCTACACCGCATTGTATCACACCATGATTGCACCCTCGCTGTTTAACGATGCAAACGGCGATTATCGCGGTGCCGATCGCAAAGTACACAAAAACCCCGGGTACGAAACCTACACCACACTTTCGTTGTGGGATACTTACCGTGCTGCTCATCCGCTGTACACACTGGTACAACCCAACCGTGTAAACGATTTTGTAAATACCATGCTCGATATTTACGACCAGCAGGGAAAACTGCCCGTGTGGCACCTGCATGGCAACGAAACCAATACCATGGTAGGTTACCATGCGGTTCCGGTAATTGCCGATGCCTATTTAAAAGGCTTTCGCGGATTTGACGCGGAAAAAGCATTTGAAGCAATGAAAGCCTTTGCCATGCGCGATGAACGCGGCCTGGATTTCATAAAAAAACAGGAATACATTCCGGCCGAATCGCAGGTTGAATCGGTAGCCCGTGCTATGGAATATGCCATCGACGACTGGTGTATTGCCGCAATGGCAGCTGCTATGGGAAAAACCGATGATGCTGAACTCTTTTCAAAAAGAGCCAAATATTACCAGCATTATTTCGATAAAGATATTCAATTTGTTCGCGGAAGAATGGGCGACGGTGGCTGGCGGACCCCCTTTAATCCGATTTCTTCGCAACACCGTATCGACGATTTTTGCGAAGGAAATGCCTGGCAATACACCTGGCTGGTTCCTCACGACCCGGAAGGACTGATTCAGCTTTTTGGAAGCGAAGAAGCCTTTATATCCAAACTCGATAGCTTGTTCACCATCGAATCAATAAAAGTGGAAGGTGCTTCGGCTGATATTTCAGGATTGATTGGCCAGTATGCCCACGGAAATGAGCCCAGCCACCATACTACCTATTTGTATGCTTATGCCGGACAACAATGGAAAACAGCTGAGCTGGTGCGTGAAATCTGCAACACCATGTACACTGATAAAAACGATGGTTTGTGCGGAAACGAAGATTGCGGCCAGATGTCGGCGTGGTATGTTCTTTCGTCAATGGGAATGTATCCGGTAAACCCGGCTGCAGGAGCCTATGTTTTTGGAAGCCCTGTTTTTGATGAAGCAACAATCAATCTTCCACAAGGAAAATCGTTCACCATTAGTGCCGAAAATAACAGCACTGAAAACATTTACATCCAGTCGGCAGAACTAAACGGGAAACCATACGAAAAAACATTCATAACCCATAAAGACATTTTAAACGGAGGCAGCCTGAAATTTGTGATGGGCAACCGGCCCAATCCTGAATTTGGAGCCGCACCGGAAAACCGTCCAAAATCAACGGTTTACTAACTAAAATAAATCGCGTTGTAAAACTTTGTATAAAAACATTGTACTCTTTGCAGTGAATACCTGCAGCACAAA
>JAFGDX010000065.1 GCA_016931875.1 Prolixibacteraceae bacterium | reverse complement strand
TTTGTAACGCATAAAACAAAGAAGCATCCGCCGTTTTGACAGATGCTTCATTTATTCTTTTTGCAATTACGTTACTTAATACTCATCTTCATTAAAAAAGAAATCGTCTTTACTGGGGTAATCGGGCCAGATGTCTTCAATGCTTTCATACATTTCCCCTTCATCTTCAATTTCCTGAAGATTTTCGATCACTTCCAGCGGCGCTCCGGAACGGATTGCATAATCAATCAATTCATCTTTTGTTGCCGGCCAGGGGGCATCTTCCAGTTTCGACGCCAGTTCAAGAGTCCAATACATTTGCTGAATTTTACGCGGTTAAACTCATTTTTAACTTAGCCGCGAATATAATAAAAAAATGATACGAAAAACAGTTGCACATTTATTTTTTATCAATGCTCCCAGGGCATTTCGTTAACACCTCTTTCTGCAGCCAGTTTACGACTTAAAACAAACAGAAAATCAGAGAGCCGGTTTATGTATTGCAGAATTTCGGGCTGAACCGGATGGTGCTCTGCAAACTCAAGGATTCTGCGCTCGGCACGCCGGCAAACTGTCCGTGCTATATGACACTGAGCAACAACCACATCGCCACCGGGAAGAATAAACCGGGTAAGTTCAGGCAAGTTCTCTTCAAGGTCATCTATAGCATCTTCAACTGCTTTGATATCATCCTCGTTAATCGACAACAAACGGGTATATTCATCCCCTTTTTCGTCGGAAGCCAGACGTGAACCAATGTTGAATAATTTATTTTGAATCTGAATTAAATACCGGGTTTCATTTTCCTTAAGGTGATGAGAACGTAACAAGCCCATCCACGAGTTTAGTTCATCCACTGTGCCATAGGCTTCCAGCCGCAGATCATATTTCTTTACCCTGTTTCCGCCAACCAGCCCGGTTGTTCCGTCATCACCCGTTTTGGTATATATTTTTGACTTCTTGCCCATAAATCAGTAAATAGGATTTTTATTCATTGTATCCGATTCTATTTCTCCGTCTTTCAGTTTTACAATCCGGTGCGCATGTTTTGCAATATCTTCCTCGTGGGTTACCATTACCAGGGTATTTCCCTTTCGGTGAATTTCGGCAAACAATTTCATAATTTCCTCCGAAATCTTCGAGTCGAGATTTCCTGTGGGCTCGTCGGCCAAAAGCAACGATGGTTTATTTACCAGCGCCCGGGCTATGGCTACCCTTTGCCGCTGGCCTCCCGACAGTTCGTTGGGCCGGTGGGCCATCCTGTCTTCCAAACCAACATCATCCAGAATTTGTTCTGCCCGTTTTTTTCGCTCTGCTTTTCTGATTCCGGAATAAACCAGCGGCAGCATTACATTTTCCAAAGCCGAATTACGGGGCAAAAGATTAAATACCTGGAAAACAAAACCAATTTCCGAATTTCGTATTTCTGCCAGCCGGTCGTCGGATAAACGGCTGACATCCTTCCCGTTCAGAATATATTTCCCACTGGTGGGCGTATCCAAACATCCCAGAATATTCATCAGGGTCGATTTTCCCGAACCGGAAGCCCCCATGATGGCAACATACTCACCTTTGTAAATATCAAGCGAAACCGACCGCAATGCCCTTACTATCTGCGTACCTACCCTGTAATTTTTGGTAACATTCTCAATATGAATAATTTTTTCCTTCATTGTCCCAGTTTTAATTTATAGGTAAGCAAGCTCTTTATTTAATTACATAATGTTGCGATGGAATTTTTTTGTCAAATATTATCAGGTCTTCATATAAAAACTCAATAAAAATTATTCCGTCCTGTTTTTCAAACAACGGCTCAAAAATACGTTTTATCTTGTTTTTATCTGTTTTTTTCGTGAAAAACCAGATTTCCCGCTCCGGAATGTTGGTGAACTGGAAATCAGGCATCTCATTCAAAATAAAAAAATTAAGCCCTTTTGCCCTTTCCGTTTCATTTTTCATATGGAACACCGAATCTGTTTTTTTGAAAACGATTTCTGAATCCGCTTTTTTCAGGATATTTAATTCATCGCTGGTCATTTCTTTTTCACAGAACACATTGTTGGGCTGAAAATAATGGATCAGCCTGAAGAGCAATTTAAGTGCTGATTTTTCTTTCTTAATCAGTTTTAATTTTTCAATCTCATGAAAAACATAAAAACCGGCCTCGGGAAATAAAACGTTGGTTACCAAATGGTAAACAAATGGAGAATGAATTCCGAACCCTTTTTTGTTGCTTCTTATCGTTTTCAATCAGCATGCTTTTTTAAATGATTACTTATATTTGCTTATGCCAGAATTTCTCGACCAAGATATAAAGTTTCTTCCCGGGGTTGGGCCAAAAAGGGCTGAACTTTTAAACAACGAACTGGGCATAAAAACGTTCCGTGATCTTATTTACTATTTTCCATTCAAATACATCGACCGCACCAAGTTTTACAAAATTTCGGAAATTCATTCACAAATGCCCTACATTCAAATAAAAGGCAAAATCAGAAATTTTGAAACGGTTGGTACGGGAAACAAAGAACGTTTGTCGGCCCGTTTTTATGATGAATCGGGAAGTATCGAACTGGTTTGGTTCCGGTCGGTAAAATGGCAAAAGGAAAATCTTCTGCTGAACAAGGAATACATTGTGTTTGGGAAACCCGGCGAATTCAACGGCAGGCTAAACGTGGTTCACCCGGAAATGGAAACGGAAGAGGAACTTCAATTAAAACCGGTGGGGCTTTTCCAGGGCTATTACATTACCACCGAAAAAATGAAAAACAAATACCTCCATTCAAAAACCATCAACAAGTTCCAGCTAACGCTGATTCAACTTGCAAAAGGAAAAATAAAGGAAACATTGCCCGAACCGCTGATTCGGAAGTTAAAACTTACTTCGCTGGAAAAAGCGCTGACAACCATTCATAAACCTGAAAATACAATCGACCTGAAAAATGCCACTTTCCGGTTAAAATTTGAAGAGCTGTTTTTTATTCAGTTAAAAATTCTGGCTCTGAAACACAACCGTGAAAGCAAATTTAAAGGCTTCAGGTTTGAAAAAGTAGGATACAACTTTAATACATTTTACAAAGACTTTTTGCCCTTTGAATTGACCGGGGCCCAAAAAAGGGTGATAAAAGAAATCCGTCGCGATGTAAACCGAAACGTACAAATGAACCGGCTTTTACAGGGCGATGTGGGAAGCGGGAAAACACTTGTGGCATTAATGACCATGCTTTTGGCAATGGACAACGGTTTTCAAAGCTGCCTGATGGCGCCTACCGAAATTCTGGCACAACAACATTTTCAATCGGTTACCACATTTTTGCAGGGGATGAATATTGAGGTTGGCCTGTTAACCGGTTCAACAAAAGCCAGCGAGAGAAGAAACCTGCACGAAAAACTGGAGAGCGGACAACTTCAGATTTTAATTGGCACGCACGCCCTAATTGAAGATGTGGTTGTTTTCAAAAACCTGGGCCTGGTGGTAATTGACGAGCAACACAGGTTTGGCGTAGCGCAGCGTGCCAAACTTTGGCAAAAAAACGATTTGATTCCTCCGCACATTCTGGTGATGACTGCCACACCGATTCCGCGCACTCTGGCAATGACGGTTTACGGCGATTTGGATGTTTCGGTTATTGATGAACTGCCACCGGGAAGAAAACCGGTTCAAACCTGGCATTTCTTTGAAAACAAACGCGGAAAGGTGATAAATTTTTTGCGTCAGCAACTGGAAAAAGGAACACAAATTTACATCGTCTATCCGCTCATTTCAGAATCGGAAAAAATGGATTTAAAAAACCTGGAAGATGGGTACCGCCACGTAAAAGAGGCATTTCCGGATGTTGAGATCAGCATGGTTCACGGAAAACTAAAACCCAACTTCAAGGAAAAAATGATGCAGGAATTTAAAGCCGGGAAAACCAAAATTATGGTTGCCACCACCGTGATTGAAGTGGGTGTTGATGTTCCGAATGCTTCGGTAATGGTGATTGAAAGCGCGGAAAGATTTGGTCTTTCCCAGCTGCATCAATTGCGCGGAAGAGTTGGGCGAGGCGCCGAACAATCATACTGCATTCTCATGTCTTCGTATAAAATCAGCAACGAAAGTCGCAAACGGCTGGAAACCATGGTGCGCACCAACGACGGATTTGACATTGCTGAAGTGGACATGAAACTGCGCGGCCCCGGCGATATTGAAGGAACCCAGCAAAGTGGAATCGGTTTCGACCTGAAAATTGCCAATCTTGGTAAAGATGGAAAGATACTTGAACTGGCACGAAATACAGCATCCGGAATTTTAAATGATGACCCCACTCTTGCAAAAGAAGAAAACCGTATTTTATTAAAAAATCTTCTCTCTTCAAAAAATACTGATTTTGACTGGAGTTCTATCAGTTGAACAATAAAAAAAATATTTCCCCCGGTTTGTAAACCTTTTTAACAGTTTACCAGTTTTAGTTTATATTACTCTGTGTTATTAAAATGTTCATTACCATATTATTCTGCGATTGTTATTCAGCAAAAAGTACGTAAATTGAAACAGCACAACAAAAATTATCGGATATGAAAAAGAACGAACTGACAAGAAGGGCATTTATAAAAACCACCGGGGCGGTTTCGGCGGGTGTAATTCTTTCACCGGTAACAGCCTGTTCAACTTCACCTTATGATTCAAAAGGATTGCCAACCACTATTCTTGGAAAAACCGGGGTTCGGATTCCACTTATGATTTTGGGGTTAGGAAGCCGTTTTATGGCAACAGATGAACAGCAAGGGCTTGAAATTCTGGAAACTGCGCTCAACAATGGGCTTTACTACTGGGACACGGCGGCCATTTACAAAAACGACGAACAGTTTAGCGAAGAAAGAATTGGCAAAATTTTAGGGCCCATTCGCGAAAAAGTTTTTCTTTCAACCAAAGTAAGTACAAGAAATGCCGACGAAGCCAAAAGAACAGTTGAAACCAGCCTGAAACGAATGAATACCGATTATATTGATTTGTACCAGATTCACAGTATCATCAATGAAGAAGAAGTACGGAAATTTGGAGATAATGACGGAGTTTTACCGGTTTTGAAAAAATTTCAGGAAGAAGGGGTTATCCGGCATATCGGATTTACAGGGCACACTTCGGCAAGTGCAATGAAACTGGCTGCTGAATTGTACGATTTCGACACCATGTTAATTGCCATGAATCATCAGGAAAACGGAAAACAGCCTTTTGAAGAACAGCCGGTTCCGTATGCAGCAGGCAAGGGAATGGGAGTGCTGGCCATGAAAGTAATCCGGCCACGCGAAACCGTAAATGGGCTTGCTCCCGAAGATTTGATAAAATATGCGTTGAGTTTAAAAGGAGTTACCGCCGCCGTAGTTGGTACTGACAGCGTGGAAGTGCTCAATAAAAATATTGAAACCATTAAAACCTTTGAGCCACTAAGTGATGAACGAATGAAAGAACTGCGTGCAGCTCTCGACCCGTTCTACAAAAGCAACCGACTGCCCTGGATGCAACCCGGATATTTCGATGGCATGCACCTGGCATAATATTATACCATCTCAAAGAATTTTTTCTGAATGAGCCGGGTGATTTCGCCCGGTTTTTTATTGCCGATAACAACCTCGTTTACCTGAATCACAGGGGTAATTTCGCTTCCTGTACCAACAATCATTATTTCATCTAATTCAAAAAGTTCATTTTCCAACATAGCTCTTTCCTCCACCGGAATATTTGCTGCGGCACAAATTTCCAAAACCACCTTGCGGGTTATTCCCGGCAAAACCAAATTTGAAACAGGGTGTGTAATCAATTTCCCGTTTTTTACACCCAAAACACTGGAGTGGGTTGCCTCCGTAACTTTCCCGTTGCGTATTAAAATACTCTCTCCTGCCCCCTGGTTCACAGCCTGGTTAAAAAGCATGGTATTCGGAAGCAGTGAAACCGACTTTATATCGCAACGCAACCACCGGATATCTTCCTGTGTAATTACTTTAATTCCATTTGTAAGCTGTTCAGAAAACGATGGCAATTCAAAGGCAAA
>JAFGDX010000484.1 GCA_016931875.1 Prolixibacteraceae bacterium | reverse complement strand
TATCGATTTTACTGAAGAGATGAATGTCGCGCACAGGAAGTAAAAACATTTGCTTTTCATAACCAGCTTGCCTTAAATCTTTCCCGGCATACTTTTGTATAAACGCCGGTAATTTTTTGTTCAGTTCATCCGGATTAGCTTTAGGGTTTAACTGAATATAGGTATAAAACATATTGTTGCCTGAAAAGTCCTGACTGTAATTTTTCAGGTAATCTCCCACCCAGCCTGAAGTCATTGGAAGAAAATACCGTGCATCAATGTGGGATCTTCTGCTTTCGTCACGATAGACACCGGTAACATGAAAAATTTCTCCATTCCCATCAATACCGCCAATTTGGACCGTTTGATTCAGAGCCGGTTCGTTTCCAAATAATTTTTTTGCTACTTGTTCCGACAAGATAACCGACCTTGGGTCATTGAGTGCAGTCTGTGCATTTCCTTCCACAAACTGGTAAGTAAACATGTTGAAAAAAGTGGAGTCCACGTGATATCCACTGGTTTCGTATAATAATCTTTCATTGTTTCCCTGTTCTCCGACTTTAAAAAGTGTCCTGTTTTCAAGAAAATTACCCCAAACCCTGGTAACCTGTATCACTTCCGGGAACTCTGCTTTAAATGCCTGCGCATAGAGTGACGGCGCCCTTGGGTTGTCAAATTTATCACCATTGGGCAACGTATTCTGACTCCTAATCAGGTAAAGGTTTTCAATATGCTCCTGATGGTTATCGAACGCGAATTCGCTACGAATATAAAGCAGCAGTAACATGCAACACATCATCCCAACCGACAACCCAATTATATTAATAGTGGAAAACATCCTATTTTTCCACAAGTTTCTTAACGCTATTTTAAAATAATTTCCACTCATCATTTACTTTTTTTTGATTGTTCATCAATCCGAAATTATTTATTCATACCTCAGCGACTCAACCGGGTTCCTCGTCGCAGCCCTCCAGCTTTGCCAGCTTACCGTAAGCAGCGCAATTCCCAATGCCAGCATTCCTGCCAATGCAAATACCCACCAGTTGAGGTCGGTTTTTAACGCAAATCCTTTGAGCCACCGGTGCAGTGCAAACCACGAAAGCGGAACAGCAATTACAAATGAGAGAGCTACCCAACGCAAAAAGTCGCGGTTTAGCAGCGATACAACTTCCAGCACTTTGGCACCATTTACTTTTCGTACACCAATTTCTTTTATTCTTCGTGAAATTGCATACGACGAAAGCGCAAACAGACCAATACAGGAAAGCACAATGGCAACCACCGAAAACCATGCAATAATCTGGTTTATTTTTGTGTATTCTTTGTATTGTTCGTTGAGTTTATCGTCGGCGAAAAAGCAATTAACTGTTGATTCGGGCTGTGTATTTTTCCACTTGTCTTGAAGTATTTCGAGAACCTGTAAACTTGCTCCCGGCCTGGCTCTTACAGAAAGATAACTCCAATTGGTATAACTTTCCTGATCGGTAAAAATGTGGACAATGGGTTGCATTTCGTGTTGTGCTCCCTGGTATGCAAAGTCTTCAACCTCTCCAATTATTTTATTAGGTGTGCCTGAAGGGGAGCTTTCACGGAGGATCTGGTCTTCCACCTGGTTGTAACCCAAAACCTGCATGGCCTTTTTGTTGAGAATAATGTTGTTTTCGTAATTACGTGTTTCGTCCTCAAACCCTTCCCCGTTGATGATTCTAATCCCATACGTTTTAAAATAGTCCCTTCCTACGTATGCTTTTCGAAGGTGTATGTTTTCCACATTACTTTCACCATCAGGATAAAACATATTGTAATTTTGATCGTAATTGCCTGGTGTACATTGCGAAAAACTAACCGATTCAACATACGGGCTTGCCTTTAATTCGCTGGCAATACGTTTGAATTTCAACGAAGCAGCTTCCAAATCGGAATATTCCCAACTGGTTAATTCAGCTACTACAACATTTTCCTTGTCGAACTTCGGGTCTTGGTTTATCATAAACTGAATTTGTTTGCGAACCAGAAATGTGCCGGAAATTAGAACAATGGCAATAGCAAACTGAACTACCACAAGCGAATAGCGTGTTATTCCGGTTTTACCAGCTTTAAAAATCTTTCCACGCAAACTTTCCATCGGGTTCAACCTCGACCATTGCAGTGCAGGCGCAATCCCGGATAACAACCCCACAATCAGCCAAATCGCGGCCAGAACCGGAAGCAACAATTTATTTTTGGAAATATTGAGGTGAAGTGTGGTATCGTACAATTGATTAAATTGGGGCAGAAAGAGGGTGGCCATGAACGCTCCAATCATTACTGCCACAAAACTTACCATCAACGATTCTGTAATGATTTGCCGCACAAGGAAACTTTTCCCGGCGCCAACTACTTTTTTTACACCAATTTCCTTGGTTCGGCCCAGTGAGTTGGTAATGGTAAGGTTAATAAAGTTCACCATCGCAATACTCAGAATTCCCAACGCAACAATACTTAAAATAATAATTAACATGCGGTTCGATTCTTGTTCTGCGTGATAATCGTCAAGTGCCAGCAGGTTCATTTCGGGTTTCTGGTTTCCACCTGTTAAGAAATTTTCTTCTGCAATTTTTTGAATCTTTGGATATATTGACTCCGGCTTAGTACCCTTTTTTAGCAATACATAAGTCTGTGAAAATGTGTTGTACCAATCGTGAATCCCTGTTATCCAAGGCGAAAGTTCTTCTCCGGTTTCATACGAAGTAACAATATCGAATTTAACCGAAGAATTATCCGGGATTTCAACAACGCCGTTCACAGTTAAATATTTATTTTCGAAGCCGACCTGTAAGTTTTTACCGATTGCCGGTTCGTCGCCAAAATACTTTGCGGCAAATTCTTTGCTAACAACGGCATTAAATTTCTGATGAATATTGCCGTTTACCCCTTTTTCGATAAATGGGAACGAAAACACCGAAAAGAATCCGGTATCAACATATTGAACGTTTTCAACAAAGGCTTTTTCATCGTAACTTAAACGAAAACCATCCCAGTCGAAAATACGTGTTCCGTTTTCAATTTCAGGTATTTGATCCATCATTTTGGGGAGCATTAATCCCTTTGTCTGAATTCCTTTTCCTTCCCGGACCCTATATATATCGGCAATGTTCTTGTTAAAATGATTGAAGGTAAAATCATTGTAAACAAATACAAACAGAATCAGAAATGAAGCGATTCCAATTCCCAATCCGAGAACATTAATGAACAGATAGTTTTTCTTTTTGATTAAAAACCGGAAACTATTTTTAAACTGCAGTAAATTCATGGTAAGTTTATTTAAAATATTAATGCACAAATGGATTTCAACATTCCACTATTCCCTACTCACTCTTATTATTTCGGATATATTAAAAAAAACTGACCGGAACTTGCTTCACATCGCCATTGTTTTCAGCGCTTTATTTTCAGAAATTATGCCAAGCATCTAAGCTGTTGTTAATCAGTGTGTTTTGCGTTTCAAGTAACAGGAGGTGTAAAAATTATTAACACTCGTTGTCAAAAAATTTGTCATCTTTTGTCAGAATCTCACATCACGGGTTATTGTCTCATTATTATCAGACCTTACTCATATCGGAGTGCTTCAACCCTTACACTTCGGGTTGGGATTTCAGCTTTATTCGTAACGTAACGCCTCCATCCCAATCGGGATCTTCATCACTCATATCTGAGTGATTCGACCGGATTCCTTGTCGCTGCTTTCCAACTCTGAAATGAAACCGTTAGCAGCGCAATTCCCAGTGCCAGCAGACCGGCCAGGGCAAATATCCACCAACTGAGATTTGTTTTATAAGCAAAATTTTCGAGCCATTTGTTCATGGCGAAGTACGCAACGGGCGTA
>JAFGDX010000064.1 GCA_016931875.1 Prolixibacteraceae bacterium | reverse complement strand
TTTTTGTAATCAATGCCGATGCAGCATGGTTTCGCGGGAAAATATTCAACCGCAAAAAATATACGGAACAAAAGCTTGACAAAATGAACTGGACCATGGGGTACCTCACATTTTACCTGGGCATTAAATGCAAACTTCCGCAGGTAAACCACCACAACTACTACCTGGGGGGCAATTTTGAAGAATATGCACACAATGTTTTAAAAGACCCGGACACCCTGCAAAAACCCTATTACTATGTAAATGTGCTTTCAAAACACAATATTGATTGTGCACCCGAGGGATGTGAAAGCCTGTTTTTTGTGTGCCCTGTTCCAAATTTGCAGGTAAAACCACACTGGCCAGACAAAGACGAAATTGTAAACAGCATCATCGATGATTTTTCAAAACGAATAAAAAAAGATATCCGGCCGGAAATTGTTTCAAAAACCATATACACACCCGAAGACTGGCAAAACCAGTTCAACCTGCACCGAGGCAGCGGACTTGGGTTATCGCACAGTATGAACCAGATTGGTGCTTTGCGGCCCGCCAATTTCGACGAAAAATTTAAAAATGTATTTTACGTTGGTGCATCAACCGTTCCGGGCGCCGGATTACCCATGGCCATCATCAGCTCTAAACTTGCTTTCGAAAGAATTGTTACATTTCAGGATAAAAGGTAAATCAATATTTTTTTGATTCCATACCTGAGAAACGTATCTTTAAAAGTGGCTTTAATTTTTGTTTATGACACAACTTGAAATTTTAAAAACCCAGCTGGGAAAACCCTATCACGACCTGGAATTTTTACTGCATTGTTTTAAAGACGTTTTAACAGAAAACGGAGAAAATGAACTCGCCAGCATAATTCCCTGGATATGCAACACCTGCACCTATGAAAACATGGAATTTTCGCAAAAACATTTCCAACTATTTTCGGTGTGTTTTCAGTTGCTCAATCTGGCCGAAACCAACGGCGCGGTTCAAAACCGGAGAAAAACAGAAGAAGAAAAAACGCTGCGCTCCATTAACGGACTGTGGAGCAACAGTTTGGAAATTCTGAAAAAAAATGGTTTTTCGGAACAGGAAATTGCTGAAATTTTCAGCGAAATAGAAGTTCAACCTGTGTTAACCGCCCATCCTACCGAAGCCAAACGCCCCGTGGTTCTGAAAAAATACCGCGAACTGTACCTGCTGCTGGTAAAACGCGAAAACTCGATGTACAACTCTTACGAACGCGAGGAAAACCGGGTTGAAATAAAAAAAGTGATTCATGCCATCTGGCACATCGATGAATATTACCGCGAAAAACCCAACATTGAAACCGAACTCGACAATGTAATTCACTACTTTGTAAATGTTTTTCCTGAAATAGTTGAACTTTTAAACCGCCGGCTTTTGCGGGGCTGGGAATTTACCGGTTTTGCCCCCGGAGAGCTCATCAAAAAAAATGAATTCCCGCAGCTAAAGTTTGGCACCTGGATTGGCGGCGATCGCGACGGCCACCCCCTGGTAACTGCCGAAGTAACCCGAAACACCTTGTTAAAACTCAGGTTAAATGCATTTCTCGTGATAAAAAACGAATTGCTGAAACTGGCTGAAAACCTTAGTTTTTATGTTGAAATTGAGCAGCTTCCGCAATACATTTCCAAACGTTTTAAAGAAATTATTTCGGAATTGGGCAGCGAAACCAAATCGGTGGTTACCTCCAGCCGTCATGAAGCCTATAAACTTTTTGTGCTGCTGCTGATTCAAAAACTGCCGATAAATATCGGGAAAGCACAACTTTTTGAATTGGCCGACAATAAAGGAAGCTACCGTCACTCGCACCAGCTTATCAGCGATTTGGAAATTCTCCGGAATGCCTTAATCGAATCCGGTTACGCCAGCCTGGCCTACAACAACGTCAACATTACCATTCAAATGGTAAAAGTTTTTGGGTTTCATTTGGCTGAACTCGACATCAGACAAAACAGCAGTTACTACGAACAATCGCTTGCGCAGATTTACAATGCATCAAAATCGGGTAAAAATTTGGCTGGTGAAATTGCCTCCGGTGAAAAAATGCAACTGATAAATTCCGAATTAAAAATCAACCGGCCATTTTTGCACAACTGGGACAAGCTGCCCAAAGAAGCCAAAAGCACACTCGATTGTTTTAAGGTGCTGGACAATCATATTACCGAGTATTCTGCATATGCCATTGGCAGTTTAATTGTGAGCATGACCCGCGATGTGTCGGATTTAATGATGGTTTATATTCTGGCCCGGGAAGCCGGACTTACTATATTTGAAAAAAACCTGACCTTAAAACTCCCGGTTGTTCCGCTTTTTGAAACCATAGAAGATTTGATTGCCAGCCCGCAAATTATGGAGGATTATTTTAACTACCCCGAAGTGCAGGACAGCCTTGAGTTTCAAAGAAAACAAAACAACCGGAAACACAAAGTGCAGGAAATTATGATTGGGTACAGCGACAGCAACAAAGACGGCGGAATTCTGGCCAGTTCGTGGTACCTGTACAAAGCACAGAAAGAGTTAACAGAGGTGGGGAAAAAATTTGGAATCAGCATTAAATTTTTCCACGGAAAGGGAGGTTCCATCAGCCGGGGTGCAGGTCCGGTACACTGGTTTTTGCGTTCGCTCCCCCACGGAACACTTTCGGGTAAATTTAAAATTACGGAACAGGGCGAAACCATCGAGAAAAAATTCGCCAATAAAATAAATGCCGTGTACAACCTTGAACTGATGCTGGCCGGGAACACCCTCAACACGCTGCTGCATAAAACCGACCGGAAAATTGACAACGAGGTGGCCGACATTCTGGAGTTTATGGGAAAGGAAAGTTTTATTATTTACAACAACCTGTTAACCAATCCGCATTTTCTGAATTTTTACCAGCAAGCCACTCCCATTGATGTAATTGAACAAAGTAAAATTGGCTCGCGGCCGGCCCGGCGCACCGGCAAAAGAACGTTTGCTGATCTTCGGGCTATTCCCTGGGTGTTTAGCTGGGGGCAGGCCCGGTTTCACATCACCAGTTGGTACGGAGTTGGTTCAACACTTGAAAAAATGCAAAACGAATTTCCTGAAAAATACAATTCGCTCAAAAAACTGATTAAAACCAACCATTTTGTGCGCTATGTTTTAACCAATATCGACACCAGCCTGGCAAGCACCGATGAACGGATTATGAAAATGTATGCCCATTTAGTTGAAGAGGAAGAAAGCCGGGAAACCATTTTAAAACTTCTTTTGAATGAACTGGCAAAAACCCGTAAGCTAATGCAGGAATTGCTGGGCCGCCCCATGGAAGAACGCCGGAAAAACCATTTCTACTCCACGGCGCTGCGTGCGGAAGCACTGGATATTTTGCACAGTTATCAACTCAAAAAAATGAAAAAATGGAGAAGTAAGGAATTGACTTCAACCGAAGAAAAAGAAAATTTGCTTCACCAATTGCTTATTTCGGTAAATGCCATTGCCAATGCCATGGGTACAACCGGTTAAAAACAATACCAGTGTGCGTTTCACTTTCACCCGGTGACCGCAGTTTACCGGATAAATACCACACGTCATTTTAAAATTTTCAGAAAAAGAACCATACTTTGCAGCAATTGCTTTTAAAAAGTTTTTGAACTAATTTCGGCTTTCAATCAAACAAAACTATGACCGGGATTGAAAAGGAACTGATTGAGTCGTTAAAAAAAGGAAACCCAAAATCGTTCGAGCTGGTTTTTAAAACCTACTATTCCAGGCTTTGCACCTATGCTTTCGACTACACCCGACAACTGGAAACTGCTGAGGACCTGGTAAAAGATTTTTTTCTGAACTTTTGGAACAACCGCGAAAAACTGGAAATAAAAACCTCGCTCTCCGGTTATCTTTTTCGTTCGGTACACAACCAGTGCCTGAATTATCTTGAAAGAGAAAAAAAGAAAAAATTGGAAATCTCATCTGACAATTTATACCTCATTGAGCTAAAATTAAGACAACCATTAAGCAGCGATTATCCCATCGGGAGTTTACTGGCCAAAGAAATGGAAAATCAGATTGAGGAAATTATTGAAAACTTACCCGAACAATGCCGCGAAATTTTTAAACTCAGCCGGTTCGACGAACTTTCACACAAAAAAATTGCTAAAAAATTAAATATTTCCGAAAACACCGTTAAAGTACAAATTTACAGAGCCTTAAAAAAAATAAAAGAGGCAATTCCTTTTATTCTTGCTGTGCTTTTTTCTTTTTTTTAAAACTAATTTTAAAAATTCTGTAATACCAAGCTTAAAAATCGGTGTCGTTATTAATAGTAACAGACAATGAAAAATAATTTCGTCATATCCGACCGTGAAAAAGAGGCGCTGATAAATTATTTATCAGGCCATTTCAGTAACACTGATGCTGAAATTTTAAACACCTGGCTTAAAAAAAATCCGGAGAATTCGCTTTTAACCGACCGTTTTACCGACATCTGGCAGGCCAGCAGTTATTTACAAATCAACAAATCCATTGATGTGCAGTCGGCGTGGAACGAGTTGCAGTCCGGCCTTCAGCAAAATACAAACAACCAGAGCCACTGGAAACGCTGGTTGCAGGTGGCTGCCATAGTAATCATCTCGTTGCTGGCCGGCGGCCTGGGAAGTTATTTTATTAGTCACTCTCAAAATCAAAAACCGGAACCGCAGTTGGTTGAATATGTATCCCCGCTGGGGTCGCGTTCGTTTGTGAAACTGAACGACGGAAGCAAAGTTTGGCTGAATTCAGGAACCACCATAAAATACAGCAACACATTTGGCAACAATAACCGGCACATCGAACTCTCGGGCGAAGCTTTTTTTGAAGTGGCAAAAAACGAGCAACTTCCGTTTACCGTAAATACCGGAGAGATATGTGTAACTGCTTTGGGTACAAAGTTCAATGTAAAAGCTTACAAAGAAGAAAAAACCATTGAAACCACCTTGCTGGAAGGCGCGGTAAAACTGGAAAGCGATGTGGTAAAATTACAGGATGATCTTGTTTTGAAAACCAATGAAAAAGCTGTATTTACCAAAAGAAATCAATCGATGGCTATTGTAGGTCAGCTGCGTTCAGAAAATGAAAAAGATATTGCCACACCCGGGAGACCGTCGCTAAAAATCATTCAGTCGGTAGATCCCCAACCCATAGTTTCGTGGAAGGAAAAACGGTGGATTATAAACAATGAAAAGCTGGGGTCACTATCGGTAAAACTGGAGCGCCGTTACGATGTAAATTTCATTTTTGACAACGAAATCCTGAAAGAATATTCGTTTGGCGGCACCCTCGAAGATGAAACCCTGGCACAGGTATTAAATGCCATAAGCTACACTGCACCCATCCGGTATGTAATTGATGGGAAAACCGTTTACATTATGGCCGATGGCAAAAAAATGGAAAAGTTTAAGAATTTGCTTATGAAATAAATCTAAACCAATTAAAAAAACAATGGGAGATCGCTGTGTTGATCTCCCCATTGAAATGTGTTAGTCAATGTTGTTCCATATTGGCAGTATGAAACAACGTATTATTTAAACTTAACGATTCAAATTTATGAAAAAATTTTGTACTGGCTTGTTCCGTCCATACAAACGGAACTTTGTAAAACTAATGCTTATGACAAAGCTAACCTTGTTTCTGACCATCTTTTGTGTACTGCAACTTTCGGCTACAGTATATTCGCAAACGCGACTAACGGTTGATTCAAAAAACAATACGGTGAAGGAAGTCCTTTCCAAAATCGAAAATCAAAGTGAGTTTCGCTTTTTTTACAACGAAAAATTCATGGACCTCAATCGCCGGGTAGACTTCAATATTGACAATCAATCCATTCATGAAATAATGAATGACCTGTTTGGTCCATCAGAAGTAACCTACAAAATCATGGAAAACAACCTGATTGTAATTACTCCTGAAAGCTACCAGCAACAACCTGTAACCGGAAAGATACTCGACAATACCGGACAGCCACTGCCGGGAGTAACCGTTATTATAAAAGGCACATCGCAAGGAACTGTTACCAATGCAAACGGGGAGTTTTCTTTTTCTTCTGTTCCTGAAGATGCCATCCTTGTACTTTCTTTTGTGGGTATGATTTCGCAGGAAATTGAGGTGGGTAACCAAACCACCGTTAACGTAACAATGACCCCGGATGCCATTGGTATTGAAGAAGTTGTTGCCATTGGCTACGGTACACAAAGAAAGGAAAATGTAACTGGCTCAATGGAAACGGCAAGCAGCGAACAACTGGAGAACAAACCCATTATTTCTGTCGGGCAGGCCTTGCAAGGCGAGTTGAGCGGAATAGCCATACGGCAGTCCGATGGACAGCCTGGCACTTCAACGTCCATCAGAATAAGGGGTTCCGGAACATTTAGTAGTGCAGGAAATAACCCATTGGTTTTGGTCGACGGAATTCCCGGGTCGCTGGATGCAGTCAACCCAAACGACATTCAAAATATTTCGGTTTTGAAAGATGCGGCTTCGGCAGCCATTTATGGATCCCGCGCAGCCAACGGTGTTATTCTTATTCAAACCAAAAGAGGCACCAAAGGAAAAACCGAGGTTATCTACAACGGAACGGTTGGTTTTAGTGAACTTGCCGATATGCCCAAATTTGTGGATTCGTGGAATTATGCCATGGCTTACAACGAGGCGCTGACAAACGCCGGGCAGGGCGCAGTTTATACGGATGAGGATATTCAGAAGTTTAAAGCCGGCACCGACCATGATAATTACCCCAACGACAAACATTACGAAATGGCTTTTGACAATATTGCCTATCAAACCAAACACGATGTTTCGCTGATGGGCGGCAACACCGCAACATCATACCGGTTTTCGGTTGGCTATCTTCGGAATGACGGGCTCTTGCAAAACAACCTGTATGACAATTACGGTGACAATCTGCTGAATTACTACAACAAGTACAACATCCGGCTAAACATCGACAGCGACATCACTGACAAGTTAAAATTAATAGCCAACATTGCCGGAACAGCCGATGACGAAAAAGGACCCGGTGCAGCCACCGGCGACAGAACAACCATGCGTGTGGTAACCCGAATTGCAAGAATGCCCGCTTCCATTGCAGGCCGCACTTCGGAAGGTTATTACGGACGCGTTGACAAAGGTTCGCCCTGGGCCGATATTGATGCAACATCGCATGAACTGGAACGCAATTATTATTTTATTGCCAATACCGATTTGGAATACAAAATAGCTGAACCGTTAACCGTTGTGGCCCGCGGCGGATATGTGTTCGACCATACAAATTATAAATTATATGCAGCCGACGAACAAATTGATGAAACAACTTATGCAGGGCCGGCAAAACTGGATGTCAATTGGAACACCCGAAGAGAATTAACCATTGAAGGATTATTAAAATATCAGCAAACCTTTAATAATCATTCGGTAAGCGCCCTGGCCGGTTATTCTCAAATCGAAAGTAAATATGAATATTTAACGGCCTACCGCGATCAATTCCCTACAAACGAACTTTTTGAACTTGATGCCGGTAGCTCTGAAAACCAGAAAAACACCGGAGGAGCTTCGGAATGGGGACTTGTTTCCTATTTTGCCCGGTTACAATATGATTATCTTGGAAAATATCTTTTTGAAGCCAATGTCCGTTACGATGGATCTTCGCGTTTTGATAAAGGCAAAAAATACGGGCTTTTCCCATCATTCTCGTTGGGATGGCGAGTCTCGGAAGAAGATTTTATGAAAGAAAACCTCCCGTGGATTTACAACCTGAAAATACGTGGTTCGTGGGGAGAACTGGGGAATCAGCAAATTGGCAACTATCCCTACCAGGCCATCCTTTCATCGGGGAACAACGCCATTTGGGGAAATAATGTAAATGCCGGTGTTGTTCTCAACACGGTTGCAAACCAGGACATTACCTGGGAAACCACGGCCATTACCGATAT
>JAFGDX010000063.1 GCA_016931875.1 Prolixibacteraceae bacterium | reverse complement strand
TCACCATTGGGCTGGGACTCCCGTGCAAAACCAAAACAGGAATACGAATAAGCATGGTCTTTTTCAGGCCTGATGGTTCCAGATTAATTTATTCCAAACAACGGCTTCATACGGATGAACTCCCGTTTTTTGAATATGGTGATAAACAAACGATTCTAACCATTGAAAACGAAAAAATTGCCCCCGCCATTTGTTACGAAAGTTTACAACCCAATCATTCTGAAACAGCTTACAAACTAGGGGCTGACATTTACCTGGCAAGTGTGGCCAAATCGGAAAACGGGGTTCAGAAAGCACTGAGCTACTTTCCGGGCATTGCAAAAAAATATTCAATGCCGGTTGTAATGTCAAACTGTGTTGGCTACTGTGATAATTTTGAAAGTGCCGGGTTTAGTTCAGTCTGGACAAAACAGGGCCGGCTGGCCGGACAGCTTGACGGAGAAAATGAAGGGGTTTTGGTTTTTGACACCAAAAGTGAAAATGTTGCCCAACAAATCGTTGCAGAAAATACAGAATGCATTTAATTCATCCGAATACCGACAGAAAAAAAGGGTGCAGCCTCTACCCCGCCGCCGGAACAGGCAAAAAATCAAAACTTCCCTCTCAAAAACTCTCTTTTTGCAGTTTCTTCAACCCAAAAAAGCCCCACCCAAAGGCAGAGCTTTTTATTTGTCATGGCGATTTATATATGTTATGCTAAGTACGATTCCAGCATCCAGATTTGTTTTTCGGCTTCACCAATCCATTCACTCATCAAAGCTGCAGTTCCTTCATCGCCTGCTTCACCGGCATCTTCCATAATTTCCTTAAAGCTTACCAGAAGAAAACGGGTGTTTTCGAGTACGGTTTCAACACCTTCCCTGCCATCCGACACATTTTTCACTTCCGGTAATGTAGCGGTTTGAACATAATCGTTAAACGTATGCAGCGGCTGTCCGCCCACCATTAAAATCCGCTCTGCAATCTCGTCAATTACTTCCGAAGCCTGGTTGTACAGTTCTTCATATTTTTCGTGAAGCATAAAAAACATCGCCCCCTTTACATTCCAGTGCAAACCTCTAAGGTTTTGATAATAAATTTGATAGTTGGCCAACAATTGGTTAAGTTTTTCAATTAATTTTTGATTTTTAGCTTTCATGATTTTTTTTATTTAAATGATTAAACGTTTTTTATTCTTGATTCAAATATACTATATGCAATATTTATTAATTTTATACTCTCATAACATTTACTTATAACATGAATTTTACACAACTTGAATATCTGAAGGAATTGTATGTTCAGGGAACATTTTCATCGGCAGCAAAACGGCTGCATGTTACCCAACCCGCGCTGAGCCTGCAAATTCAAAAGCTGGAAGAGGAGCTTGGTTTTAAATTGCTCGACAGAACCAAACGCCCGCTCCAATTTACCGAAGAAGGAACATTCTTTTACCACAAAACCATCGAAATCCTAAAAATGGTGGAAGAGTTAAAGCAGGCAAGTTTTGAATTAAGTGAAGAAATAAAAGGAAATGTTCAGGCGGGAATTATTCCAACACTTTCTCCCTATTTGGTTCCGTTATTTATCGACGAGTTAACCCACTCGTACCCCGGGCTTCAAATTGAAGTTAGCGAGCTGAAAACAGAGGAGATTATTTCGAAATTAAAACTGGGCGATTTGGACTGTGGTATTCTTTCAACCCCCGTATCAGCCAGCGGTGTAAAATTCGACCCCCTGTTTTATGAAAGGTTTTATGCATATGTGTCTGAAAATCACCGGTTCTTTCATCAGGAAAAAATTAATGTGGAAGAGTTGAATGAACAAGAAGTGTGGTACCTGGAAGAAGGCAACTGTTTTCAAAACCAGGTGAATTCCATTTGTAAGATCAATTACCAGAAACAAACCGAACAAAACCTGGTGTACAGGAGCAGCTCGATTGAATCGCTGCGGCGTATTGTGGAAAATAAAAACGGCGTAACTTTTATTCCCGAACTTGCCACCATCAACATTCCTTCAGAGCTGGAAGAGCTGATCAAAGAATTTTCGGGGGAACAGCCTGTGCGGGAAATCAGCCTTGCGGTTCCAAAAAATTATTCCAAAGAGAGGCAAATTGCAGCGTTAAAAACGGTAATTGTAAACAGCATTCCACCCCGGATGTTAAACAAAGCCAAAAGCTGGGTAGTGGATACTCAATTAAAAATCAAATAAAAAACGCTTCACAGGGAGGATATTTTCCGCATCAACCTCACACACCAGCTTCACATCATCTGCACAGAAGATGAGGAACTTCATACAACATATATTATGATGGGAGCCAGAAAAAACGGCAAAATAACAATCTTCAGACGATAACAAAAAATGTTTATCGGTTGTTAAATAAATATGAAAAAAGAGAAACCGATTGTAATCAAAAAGGGCGAAGGCAGGAAATATAATATGGGACCGATGCAGGCCATATTCCTTGCCGATGAAGAAGAAACCGCTGAAAAATACAGCGTTTCGGAATGTTGGCTGGAGGGAAATTCAGAAGGACCGGGCGCTCATCAGCATGAAGAAAACGACGAAATTTTTTACGTGCTGGAAGGAACAACTTCGTTCTTGGTTGGCGAAGAATGGATTGACGCGGAAAAAGGAACATTTTTGCGGATTCCGGCAAAAACAATCCACGATTTTGCCAACCGCACAGCCACCAAAACCGGCGTGCTCAACTTATTTATTCCCGGAGGTTTCGAACGGAACATGCCGGCCATCGTCAGGTGGTTTGAAGAAAGCGGGTGATTTTTTTTCATGATTTGAATTATTACCTGGTGGAAGCCTGTACCGGAAACGAAGTTTCTAAATACCACCTCGAAGCAGCAATCGCGTACTGGCATACAACACCAGCCGCTGCGGACAAATGGGAGCATATTTTGCAGTTGTACAATCAGCTTGTTCAAATAGAATATTCACCCATGACAGCCTTAAATCGCACTTTTGCCTTTGCCAAAGTTTACGGGAATAAAAAGGCAATTGGGGAAGCCGAAAAACTGAAGCTTGAAGAAAATGGGCACTATCATGCTTTAATAGGATATTTACATTCGGGCATCAATAAAGCCAAAGCCATCGCCCATTACCAAAAAGCTGTCCGGTTGTCTAAATCCGTTCCGGAGCAGAAAACGTTAAAAAGGGAATTGGAAAGG
>JAFGDX010000062.1 GCA_016931875.1 Prolixibacteraceae bacterium | reverse complement strand
TGAAATACATTACCGGCCGTTCGGGCGGCAGCGAATTTCCTACTACCGACCAAAAAAATGTGGCCGGAAACCAGTACGGCACCTATCAGCTAAAAATATCCAGAGAATTTGATGCCTTTGCGCTGCACTTTAATCTCAGTCATCCCTTTGAAGATCTGTCGGGGGTTAACTGGCGAAACTGGCCCGACAATTTGCTGGGATTGTACCTCGATTTTAAACATGAGGAACAATTTGTTTCGGATGTTTTGTACGAGTTTGCCAATACCCGGCAGCAGGGAATTGTAGAAACCTATCGCTGGAATGAAGAAACACAGGAATGGAACAGAAGGCCCTGGGACAATTATTTTAATAACAGTGTCTATCTTTCAGGGGCTACGTATCACCAGATGGTTATGGCTGCCCCGCTGTTTTTCCCGGTAAAAATAGTCGATGGCATCAGCCGGGGAATCCGCTCCAACCGGTTTTACGCACATCATTTGGGTGCGGCCGGAAAATGTTTGCCCATGATTTACTGGAAAGGAATGGCCACTTTCATCAAACATTTCGGAACCTATGGAAGTGCGTATCAACCCCCGCAGGAACAGGTTTCGTTGTATGCTGAGCTAAATTACCGAAACCCTTCCTTTCCTTTTGAAATTGGGGTAAGCCTGGCGGCGGATACTGCAATTCCTGACAACTGTTACGGGGCGCAGCTTTCTATTTCCAAAACATGGTAGGAATTAGTTTTTTACCATTTCTTCAGGAAGAAAACTCAGGTGCGAAGCCGGTACCTCAACGGTAAAAATAGTGTTGATTTGTTCGAGCCGCAACACAAACTTGTTTTTTCCGCGAATGGCAAGCAATTCACCCTGCACTCCTGCCAGAGGTCCTTCAATAATCTCCACCATTTTCCCCGGTATAAAATTTTCGTGTGTTACCTCTACTTCAAAATCGTATTGTTTTAACATTTGTTTCAGCGATTCAATCTGCCATTCAGGAATAACAGCTGCTTTTCCTTCAAATGTAACATAACAAACCACGTGGTCGGTTTGCAGCACTTTGTCGTATTCATGTGATGAAATATGAACAAAACAGTAGCCCGGCATCAAGGGCATTTCCACCCATTTTTTCCGGTCTTTCCACTGCCTGAGCCGTTTCTGAAGCGGCAAAAAACATTCAATCCCTTTTCTGGTCATTTCGTCGCATACCTTTTTTTCTGCCCTCGACCGGGTGTATACAACATACCAGTATTTATTTTTGGTGGAGTTGATATTCATTTTGATAAATTGGCGCTAACATATTTTACAATTGTGATTCAAAAATAGTACTTTTTATCCGATTGCGCGGATTGATTTCTGAAGATTTACTATCTTTTTCGAGTGAAATGCAGAAACAGAAAAATATGAATTTTGTATATTTTACACCCTTTTGAAAACAAGTAATAAACCGAATATTATGGCAGTTTTGAAGTTTGAAAATGTTCCGTATGAAAAAGTGCGGGAAGGCTTGCAGCGGAAAATTATCCACACTGAAAAATTAATGACCGTGCTTATCGATTTCAGCGATGGTCCGTGGGATGAACCGGAACCTCCGCATGCGCATCCACACGAACAGACTTCGTATGTGGCGGAGGGTGAGATTATTTTTTATTGTGAAGGGGAGAAAGAGCAGCATTTAAAAGCGGGCGATATGTTTGCGGTGCCTTCGGGGCGGATGCACACCGTAAAACTTCTGACACCCAAAGTAAGGCTGGTGGATAGTTTTACTCCTTTGCGGGAAGACTTTTTAAAACAGAACAACCACTAAAAGGTATAAACCAGGGTGAGCCCTTTTTGATTCCGGGTTTGAAACGGGAAAATATCCAGCCTTCGGATGTGCTCGTTGTCCCATTTGTACTGGTGGGTAAGATACACCAGTTCGGTGGAAAGTATGCCTGTTCCGGCACCGGCCAGAACATCCGAAATCCAGTGGGCATCTTTGGCAACCCGCATGACACCTACAGCGGCAGCACAGGAATAGGCGCCAATGCTAAACCAAATATTTTTTTCGCCGTATTCTTTGTGCATTACATGCGCCAGGGTAAAGGCTTTTGACGTGTGCCCCGACGGGAATGAATGAGAGTCGCCTCCAGGGCGTTCCTCGTCCACACTGTATTTTACCCCGGTAGTAATTACTGCATTCAAAACAAAACTTTTCAGAACAATAGCCGTGAGGTTGCCAAAATTATTTTTTCCTTTTATTCCGAGTGCATGCAGGGAATAAACTGCCGCAGCAGGGGCATATTGTGCATAATCATCCAAATTTCCGCGATATGGAAAATGCTCCTGCGCAAAGCCCCTGAACTGTTGTTTTACATCGGGCATAAAATGAAGGGCCGTTCCGGTGGTAATGAGCAGGGCAGGTGCAATCCAGGGTCGCATTCCCCTTTCCTTGTCGGCATATCTGAAATTCAGCCTGTGAATTGAATCAGTATGAAATTCAGAAAAAAACGGATCGAAACCCCGGTTTTTTTCTTTTGCAAAGTCACCGGAATACGCAGTTGGGTTTCCGGCCAGGTAAAGAAAACAGAGAAAAATGTATTTCAAATGTGTCATAAAAACGAGGATACAAATAAAAATGTAATTTTAAACTTTTAACCAGAGAATGAAAAACAATTGAACGTAATTTTTTTGGCATTGACAAAAATGAACACCAAAACAGAACCTATTCCGGTTTACAGCCTGCATAATTTTAGTTCGCCCGAACGAAATACACAACCTTTTCAGGTAGAAGTATTTGATGCCAATCGTCATTTCAGCGTAAAATATCCGCACCGGCACGATTTTTTTGAAGTTTTGTACTTGTCGGGTGGTTCCGGATACCATGTTGTCGACGGAAATAAATATGAAATTCAGCCGCCGTGTGTGTTTTTTTTGTCGCCCGGGCAGGCACATAAAATTGAGTTTTCAAACGATATCGACGGCTACATTTTTATTTTTACACGCGAGTTTTATCTTATCAACCAAAGCAACCAGAACCGCTTGATAGAATTTCCATTCTTTTTTACCATCCGCCAGGATAATCCGCCGTTGTTGCTGGAGCACCAAAAGGATGTTCTATTCCTGAAAAGCCTTTTTCAAAAAGGAGTGGCGGAAATGGCCAGAGAAAAATTTTCAGTTGATTTGCTGCGCTCCCTGCTTGACCTTATTCTTACGTTTTGCGCCACATTGTACAAATCGGAAGAGAATCAGTTAAATAAGGGGAAAGGACACATCCTTGTAAAAAAATTCTTTGAACTGGTGGAAGAAAACTACGCCAAAAACCTGACTGTAAACGAATATGCCGACCGGCTTGCCGTAACGGCGAATCATTTAACACAAACGGTGATACAATTAACCGGTAAAACTTCATCGCAAATCATTAAAACCAAACAAGTTCTTGAAAGCAAAAGGCTGCTTGTTCACACAAGTTTGAGTGTAACCGAGATTGCCTCACATCTGAATTTTTCAGATCAATCGTATTTTGCCAAATTTTTTAAACGGGAAACCGGTATTTCACCGCTTCAGTACAGAAGTGGCGCTTTCAAATAATCGTGAATATTGGCAATTGAATATATTTTCTTAATTGTTTGGTTTTTAATTTGTTTATTTCGGATAAGCAGGTATTTTTCAGAAGCTATTCCATGATTTTTACCTAAAAAACCGTTATTTTTACATCTCTGGTTTCTGAATATTTTGTTGCTTTGTACAATTGTATCTTTTAGATGTGAAAACACATGCTGCAAGATGAAACGAATGAATATCAAAAAGAGTAAAAATTGTTATAAAAAATAGAAAAGATGGAAAATTATTTTAACACACTTCCGTTACGACTTCAATTGGAACAGCTGGGCAAATGCGATTTTTTGGATGAATCGGAATTTGCTGACGGCGTTAAAAAACTGGAAGGAAAGCAAATTGTTATTTTGGGGTGCGGGGCACAAGGACTCAATCAGGGCTTAAATCTCAGAGACAGTGGTTTAAATGTAGCCTACGCTTTACGTGAGATTGAGATCAAAGAAAAACACATTTCTTATCAGAATGCATCGGAAAACGGTTTTGAATATGGTACTTTTGAGGAAATGGTTCCCAAAGCCGATCTGGTGTTGAACCTTACTCCTGATAAATACCACACACCTGTGGTTAATTCAGTGCTTCCGTTACTGAAAAAAGGAGCATGCCTTTCTTATTCGCATGGTTTTAACATTGTGGAAGAAGGAATGCAGATTCGCGATGATATTACAGTAATTATGGTGGCTCCAAAATCTCCTGGTTCTGAAGTGCGTGCGGAATATCTGCGTGGTTTTGGTGTTCCAACCCTGATTGCAGTTCACCGTGAAAACGACCCGAACGGCGACGGGCTGGAGATTGCAAAAGCCTATTGTGCCGGAACGGGGGGGCATAAAGCAGGCGTACTTCACTCTTCGTTTGTGGCTGAAGTAAAATCTGATTTGATGGGTGAACAGACGATACTTTGCGGGGTGCTGCAAAGTGGTTCGCTGCTTTGTTTCGACAAAATGGTGGAAAAAGGAATCAATCCGAATTATGCAGCTAAATTGGTACAGTATGGTTGGGAAACGATTACCGAGGCCTTAAAACTGGGTGGAATTACCCACATGATGGACCGTTTGTCGAATCCGGCAAAAATTGAAGCCTATAAATTGGCCGACGAGTTAAAATCAATTATGCGCCCGCTTTTCGAACATCACATGGATGATATTATGGATGGAACTTTTTCTTCAACTATGATG
>JAFGDX010000483.1 GCA_016931875.1 Prolixibacteraceae bacterium | reverse complement strand
TGCAATCAGTCGGGTGTCAAGCGAATTCCTTACAAAAATTTAACAATTCACATTTTTGCACACAAAGTCACTTCTACCAAAATGACACAAAAAAGGCGGGAATGTATTTATTTTAAAGTTGCTCCCGCAAAAAAGAGACAATTGTCTGACAATACAAAACATTGGGTTCATCCTGATTTTTGGCATATTTCAGTGTTGTTTTGTTGTTTTACATTGGAGTGATTCCAATTATGAGGTTTATTTCGTTAGATTTATAGGGTCAAATAATTTTAATTTTAGCGTCATCGTGAAATCCTTTTATTCGTTACATGCGGGGTACATACAACCATTGTTTTTGGCTGTTTCATACACAAAAGCAAATAAAACCAAACGCATTTTATCGCTTCTTTTTTTCGTAATTATCTGTTTCCATTCTTCAGAAACCGCAAAAGCTCAAAATTCTGATGGGGATGACAATACGTTGATAGTGCCTGTTTTAAACAACGGAGAAGCGCAGATTATTCCGGAATTTAACGATCCGGATTTCTGGATTCGGGAAGACCTTTGGGTAGAAACCGGATTTGATTCCGACGGTGACGGAAAACCCGACCGCATGCATGTGGATGTTACACGCCCGCGCCAAACCGAAACCGAAGGATTAAAACTGCCGGTAATTTATGAAACCAGTCCTTATTTTGCAGGAACGGGTTCAACCAACAAAAAATATTTGTGGAATGTAAAACACGAACTGCAAACCACTCCTCCCAAAAGAGAACATGTTCCGAAATTCGGAGCAAAAGTAAACCGCCCGATTCTATCCAAATCGCATGTAAAAGAATGGCTTCCCCGTGGTTTTATTGTCGTGCATTCCTCATCTCCCGGAACCGGTTTATCGCAGGGCTGCCCAACGGTGGGTGGCGACAATGAATCGCTGGCCCCAAAAGCAGTTATCGACTGGCTGAACGGCCGTGCAAAAGGATTTACTACACCCGACGGCATCGAAGAAGTAGTTGCTTACTGGACAACCGGTAAGGTTGGGATGATTGGTACTTCCTACAACGGAACTCTGCCGCTGGCAGCTGCAACAACCGGTGTCGACGGTCTGGAATGCATTATTCCGGTTGCGCCAAATACATCGTATTACCATTATTACCGTTCCAATGGATTAATCAGACACCCGGGTGGATGGCTTGGCGAAGACATTGATTATTTGTATGACTGGATTCACAGTGGAAACCCGGATCGTTGCGAATATTGCGACAGCCTTATTCGTGAACAGGAAATGTACAAAAACTTTGATCGGGTTAACGGCGATTACAACAATTTCTGGGCCGGCCGCGATTACCTGAACGACTTAAAACCACTAAAAGCTGCTGTTTTAATGGCGCATGCTTTTAACGACTGGAATGTGGTGCCCGAACACAGTTACCGTATTATAAAAGCATTAAAGGAAAAAGGTGTGCCGCTGCAAATATATTACCACCAGGGAGGACACGGCGGGGAACCGCCCATGAAGATGATGAACCGCTGGTTTACCCGGTATTTATTTGAAGTGGAAAACGGTGTGGAAAACGATGCAAAAGCATGGATTGTAAGGGAAAATGCAGAACGTACGGAGCCAACGCCATACAAAGATTATCCCATTCCGGAAGCAAAACCGGTTCAACTGTTTCTAAAAAAAGGAGCGCCGGAGACTGGCAGCCTTGTTTTGGATCCGATATCGAAACAGGGGAAAGAAACACTCGTTGACAATGTTTCATTTGATGGTGCATCTCTTGCACAGGCGGAGTGGACGGAACACCGCCTGCTGTATGTAACACCAATACTTTCAGAAGATGTACACATCTCAGGAGAAGCTTCCGTAACCCTTCGTTTGGCAAGCAGCAAACCTGCGGCAAACCTGTCGGTGTGGCTGGTTTCATTGCCCTGGAACAACCGGCGAAATGCAAAAATTACCGACAACATTATTACCCGTGGCTGGGCCGATCCGCAGAACTATAAATCGCTTACTGAAAGTGAACCGCTGAAAAAAGGTAAATTTTATGAAATGACTTTTCATCTTCAACCGGATGATCAAATTATTCCGGCAGGGCAGCAAATCGGATTGATGATTTTTTCCAGCGACCGTGATTTTACACTCTGGCCCAAACCCGGAACAAAACTTACCGTTGATTTGGATGCTACATTGCTTACACTTCCTGTAGTTGGAGGGACAGCCGCTTTTTCAAAAGCAATTCAATAAAAAGAAATATAGGGAAAAATGAATGGGAAATTTACCGGAATCGTACTACTGCTCATCGCTGCAACCACGGCTACTTTTGCTCAAAAAACACAATTTACACATCAGGACACATTGCGTGGAAGTATTACTCCGGAACGTGTGTGGTGGGATTTAACCTACTACCACCTGAGTGTAAATGTAAATCCTGAAGACAGTACATTTTCAGGAGAGAACCTCATTCAGTACCGGGTTCTGGAACCGCAGCAAAAATTGCAAATCGACTTACAGCCTCCCATGGAAATTTCAAAAATAACACAAAATGGTGTGGAACAAAAATTTGAAAGGGACGGAAATGTATGGTTTGTTTCGCTGAGTAAAAAACAGCAAAAAGACGAAGTGCTGGAATTGCTGGTGGAATTTGGCGGCAAACCCAAAGTAAGCCGGCGTGCTCCCTGGGACGGAGGAGTGAGCTGGAAAAAAGATCAAAAGGGAAGACCGTTTATTGCCACAGCCAACCAGGGAGACGGCGCCAGTTTGTGGTGGCCCTGCAAAGACCATCCGTACGATGAGCCCGACAGTATGTTGATGAGTATTACATTTCCCGGAAAATTAATGGACGTTTCAAACGGCCAACTCAGAAAACTGGAGAATAACAACAACGGAACAAAAACGGCGCATTGGTTTGTCAATAATCCAATTAATTCTTACGGAGTAAATATTAATATTGGAAACTACGTTCACTTTGGCGACGTTTACAAAGGCGAAAAAGGTGATCTGGATTGTAATTTCTGGGTTTTGGACTATAATCTTGAAAAAGCAAAAGAGCATTTTAAGCAGGCCCGTCAAATGCTCGAAGCTTTTGAACACTGGTTTGGGCCCTATCCGTTTTACGAAGACGGGTATAAACTGGTGGAAGTGCCCTACCCCGGAATGGAACATCAAAGCTCGGTAACCTACGGAAACGGATTTGAAAACGGTTACATGGGCCGCGATGAAAGTCACACCGGATGGGGGATGAAATTTGATTTTATCATTATTCACGAATCGGGGCATGAATGGTTTGCCAACAGCATTACCAATTGGGACGAAGCCGATATGTGGATTCATGAAAGTTTTACTGCCTATTCCGAAAGTTTGTTTGTTGAATATTTCTGGGGAAAAAAAGCCGGCGCTGAATATTGCCGCGGAACCCGATTAAACATCCGGAACGACAGGCCGATTGTTGGTGTTTACGGCGTGAATCACCCGGGTTCGGGCGATATGTATTCAAAAGGCGCCAACATGCTGCACACACTCCGGCAAATTGTTGACAACGATGAAAAATGGAGACAAATCCTCAGGGGACTAAACAAAACCTTCCGGCATCAGACGGTAAAAGCAGAACAAATTGAAGAATTCATCAGTATTGAAACGGGCTTGAATTTGGATTCGTTTTTCGACCAGTATTTGCGCGACACAAAAATTCCAACGCTGGAATATGCCGTTGCGGGTGATGAAATCCGCTACAGATGGGTCAATTGCACTGCGAACTTTAATATGAAAATTAAAGTTTTTATTAACGGGGAAATGAAGTGGTTGCATCCCGGCAGGCGCTGGGAAACTTTCAAACTGGAAGAAAACTACCGCTCGTTTGAGGTTGATCCCAACTTTTACGTGGCCGTTTTTCAGTCAACAGTTATTAAATAGCCTGTTTTTTTATAAATTCAGAGACAGAAAATGCCAAATAACTATTCGTTCAAAATGAAAACTAAAAGATTATTCTTTTCACTTGCACTATTATTTGCTACTGTGCCTGTTCTTGCACAATCAACATTCGAACGGTACCAGAAAGCTGAACAGTTTCTGCCTAAAAACATTTCAAAATTAACGAGGAATGTAAACCTTCGTGTTCATCCGGTGGAGGAAACCAGCGATTTTTGGTATAAACTTCAAACTGAAACAGGAGAGAAATACTACTATTTCGATGGTGAAAATATTCAATCGGAAGAAGCATTTGATCACCTGAAACTGGCTGCTTCGCTTTCCGAACTCACAGAAAATCAAGTAAATCCTGATTCGTTAAATCTGCAACAGTTGGTTTTTATTCCCGGGGCAAACAACATAGAATTCACTTTAAAAACCATGTCATTCCAAACGGATCTTTCAAATTACAAAACCATAAAAAAAGAAAAGGAAAAACCCACGCCCAAAAATCAATCGGTTTCGCCCGATAAAAAGTGGATTGCTGAAGTGCGGGAATACAACCTGTTCCTGAAAAACGCAGAAACCGGCGAGGAATTCAGGCTTACTGATGATGGAGTGGAAAAATATGAATATGCCACTCCGCTTTCATGGTACAAACTGGTTGATGAATCAAAAGGAGATGAATATGATCCTTCCATTTCAGTTCGCTGGTCCGGCGACTCCAAAAAATTTGTAACCATGCGGCTTGACAGGCGCGAAGTTGGCAGACTGTTTTTGTACCAAAGTTTACCCGACAGCGGATTCCGTGCAAAAGTATGGTCGTATGAACGTGCTTTGCCCGGAGAACCAGCCATAACAGAAGAATATTACATTTTTGATGTGGAAACAAAATCAAAAGTAAGAATTAATGTTGAACCCTTTGCAGACTTTACATCTAGCATTTTTCCAACCTGGATGAACAAAGATACGGCTTTGTATTTTGCCCGTTTCACCCGTGGCTATCAATCCGTTGATATGTTCAGGGTAAATGCCGGAACCGGTGAGGTAAAAACACTTCTGACAGATTCATCAAAAACCATGATTGAAACGCAAACCGTCAGTTGTAAGTGGACCGAAGATGAAAGCGAGTTTTTCTGGACTTCGGAACGCGACGGGTGGAACCACATTTACCGGTACGACAAAGACGGAAATCTTCTAAACCAGGTGACCAAAGGAAATTTTGTAGTTCGGGAAATTGAAAAAATTGATACAGAAAACCAACTGGTTTATTTCGTTGCAAGCGGAGTGGAAAAGGATACCGATCCGTATTACAGAAAACTATATGTCACAAATTTTGAAGGAAGTGTGCTAACAGTGTTAACAACAGACAGTACCGACCACCAAATCTGGATGCCGGAAGAAGGCAATTATTTTGTGGATTCCTATTCACGTGCTGACCAACCCACCGACCACGTGGTGCGCAGCTTAAAAGACGGGCAGATTATTTACCGTTTGGCTTCGGCAAGTTTGGAACCCCTGTTTGACGCCGGATGGAAATTTCCGGAACCATTTAAAGTAAAAGCGCGGGATGGTGAAACCGATATTTACGGATTGATTTTTTATCCTTCCGATTTTGATTCCACAAAAACATATCCGGTTCTTGATGCTACTTATTCGGGCCCGCAGGCCGTGCGAACACCCAAAACCTTTTCAGCAGGATACAACAATTACGATGTTTCGATGGCCGAACTGGGTTTTATCGTTATCACCATCGATGGTTTGGGAACTGCCTGGCGTTCAAAAGCATTTCATAATTTCTCATACAAAAACCTGGGGGATATTGGTGCCGAAGATCACATCGCGGGAATGAGACAACTGGCAAAAACGCGCCCGTGGATGGATTTGGAACGGGTTGGAATTTACGGCCATTCGGCAGGTGGTTACGATGCTGCACACGCTTTGCTTACTCATCCTGAATTTTACAAAGTGGCTGTTTCATCTGCCGGAAATCACGACCACCGCATCGCAAAGGCATGGTGGCCTGAACAATATATGGGAATGCCAGGAGATCATTATGACGAGCAGTCGAATTTTAACCTTGCCGCCAACCTCGAAGGAAAATTGCTGCTGGTTCACGGCGACATGGACAACAATGTGAACACCACTTCCAGCCTGAGAATGGCGGCTGAACTGATTAAACACAACAAAGATTTTGAATTGCTCATTATCCCCAACCGCGATCACGGACTGGCAGACCACCCTTATTTTATTCGCAAACGGTGGGATTATTTTGTAAAAAACCTGGCCGGAGAAGAACCTCCGAAGGAATATGAAATAAAATCGTATAAGTAAGTTAAAACAAAAAACGGATTCATTTTGAAATATGTGAATCCGTTTTTTTTCGTCTATTTTGATAAGCGGTTAACTGGTGACTTCCGAACAAAAGATGTTGCTGAATGGCTTCCCCAGTCGTCTTCAGCAGAAATTCCGCCATCTATGTATGTTTTGATTATTTTTTGATACACAAATGAAACATGTTCCGTAACTGCGAGTCTCATATTTTCAGGAACCCGGTTGTCCAACATCTCCTGTCGGATATTTGCAATATGTGCATTTACCAATTCAATAGTGAAATACTGCTCTTCCTTGCCACTTCGTGAAGGTTGCCAGAACTCCAAAGTCAATTCTGAAATATTTTCATTGTTTACCAATGCGTTCATTAAACGTGGAGTAGAACTATCGATTTCCTTCGTAATTACAAGCGGTTTATGCTGTCTTTTCCCGGTAGGCAAGCCTGAAGCAGCGTCTCTTGGCGAATCGATTTCATGGCTGCAGGCAACCACCATAACAGAATCTTCACGTCCTGCCTGTGTTACCGACCCTTTTATCTCGCCCTGTACTTCACCGGTTAATCTCATGTATGCATTTAAAGCCATGTTACTATTTTTAAGTTTGATAACAATAAATAAAGAAAAGGTCCATCCATTATTTATATATTTATAAAATGTAAGATAATACAAATTCACTCAAAAGTCAATAAACAGCTGATTAATAAAATATTGTAATTATGTTTGAACAGAAAACGTACATCGGAAGAAGAAAAGTTTTAAAAGAGAAAGTAGATTCAGGAATTATTTTGTTTTTGGGCAACGATGAGTCGCCGATGAATTACACTGACAATACTTATCACTTCAGGCAGGATAGTACATTTCTTTATTATTTTGGAATTTCGCATCCGGGACTCGCTGCTGTTATCGATATCGACAACGACCATGAAATTATTTTTGGAAATGACTACACCATTGATGACATTGTTTGGATGGGCCCGCAGCCAACCATTGCTGAAAGGGCCGAACTATGCGGTGTTACCTCCAGTCAACCTGCAGGTAAACTCTCTGAAGCTTTAAATTCAGCCAGACAAAAAGGGCAAAAAATTCATTTTTTACCGTTGTACCGTCCTGAAAATAAAATCAAACTTTTTAATCTTTTGGGAATTAACCCGGCTGAAATTGACAAAACATTTTCAGTTGAGCTGGTAAAAGCCATTGTAAGTCAGCGCGAAATAAAAACATCCGAAGAATTGTCCGAAATTGAGAAAGCGGTAAATATTTCGGTTGACATGCACGCGGCAGCTATAAAATTTGCCCAACCCGGGATGACCGAAGCGCAGGTAACTGCCGAAATACATAAAATAGCCATTGCAGCCGGCGGTGAAATTGCCTTCCCGATTATTGCCACTATTAACGGGCAGACGCTGCACAATCACTACCATGGAAACTCCCTAAAAAAAGGCGATCTTTTCCTGGTTGATGCCGGTTTTGAAACCCCACTGGGATATGCGGGTGATTTGTCGAGCACCTTTCCGGTGAGCAAAAAACTAACTTCGGTACAAAAAGAAATTTACAAAATTACTCTGCAGGCCCACCAGGCTGCCATTGATGCCCTGCAGTTTCAGCAACCTTTTAAAAATGCTCACATTGCCGCCTGTATAGCTATTTTTGAAGGAATGAAAAGTTTGGGCTTTACCAAAGGAAATACTGACGACGCTGTTGAAGCCGGGGCACATGCACTGTTTTTCCCATGTGGAACAGGCCACATGATGGGACTGGATGTTCACGATATGGAGGATTTGGGTGAAGTTTGGGTGGGTTACAACGGGCAGCCCAAAAGCACACAGTTTGGGTTGAAATCGCTGCGTTTGGCAAAACCACTCCAGGCCGGTCATGTATTTACCATTGAGCCGGGAATTTATTTTATTCCTGAATTGATTGATTTGTGGCATTCGCAAAATAAATTCAACGAGTTTATAAACTGGGAAAAAGTAAACAGTTACCGTAATTTCGGGGGAATACGAAACGAAGAGGATTTTGTGATGACCATAAACGGTGCGAAATTACTTGGGAAGCCAAAACCAAAAACCATTGAAGATATTGAAGAACTAAGAAATTTGTAGATTTTGAAAATAAATTAAGATACAAGGACGGTTGCTTGCAGCTGGTAACATATTATTTTCAAGAATATTACAACCTGGCAACCTCGGCAAAGCACCAAGTTAAGAATAAAAAAGGCAAGCCATTTCTGACTTGCCTTAACCCTGTGTTTTTATCTTTTTTATTCTTTCTTTTTTGCTGTTCGTGCGTTTCT
>JAFGDX010000061.1 GCA_016931875.1 Prolixibacteraceae bacterium | reverse complement strand
TGTTTTTTTACTTCGGCTCTCTGCCCCGGAGTTAAATCGAGTGTAACACCATGTGCATGTTCCACACGAAGTTCAACTCCCGAAATTTTTGCTTCGGTGCAATTTTTAATTATGGTGGGAATATCCCAGTCTTTGGCCCACAAATAGGTTACAAGGCCCAATTTCATTTTCGAACCCGGCAAGGTTCCTCCCGATGCCAGTAAACTTCCGGGCAATACTGATGCTCCGGCCAATAACGATAAATTCCGGATAAATTCTTTTCTGGTTTGATTGTGTTTCATTTACATTAGATTTAGTTAAAAAATACTACTAAAGATATAATTCTCTGCTTAACACAACAATACCAAACTATGAAATATGGTAAGATTTTCTACATTTGTGCCAAAATTAAAATAGAATATGATGAAAGAAGCAGAAATTCATACTTCGAAAGGGGTGATGAAAGTTAAGTTCTTTGAAGAGGATGCTCCGGGAACGGTGGCAAATTTTATTAAACTTTCAGAAGAAGGCTTTTACAACGGGTTGCGTTTCCACAGGGTTATCCCAAATTTTGTTATACAGGGAGGATGCCCCGACGGAACAGGTGCCGGTGGACCAGGCTACAGTATTAAATGCGAACTTGATAAAAACAACCAGTATCACGACCGAGGTGTTCTTTCAATGGCTCATGCAGGAAGAGACACAGGTGGTTCGCAATTTTTTATTTGCCACAACCGCGAAAATACAAAGCATCTCGACCGCCATCACACTTGTTTCGGAAAAGTTTATGAAGGACTTGAAGTGATTGACGAAATCAGACAGGGGGATGAAATTGAAAAAATCGAAATTATCGAAAAATAGCATCGCAAACGACGTGCGTTGTGGGGATTTGTTTGATTGCAAATCCCTTTTTTTTTGCCGTTCTCGGCTATTTAAATTTTATATTGTAATTTCCCATTTATTTTTTCAGGGATGATAAAAGAGTTTACGTACAATTTTGAAGACCTCTTTTTAACCACGGGCGAAATAGAAGAGTTTATGGGGTTTGAAAAGGAAACTTCACCAGAACCCTTCCCTGAATTAATCACTTCAGGAATTATGTACGCTTCATTGTTGTGTGAAATAAAGGGAGGACTAAAACTGTTTCCTGAAACTTTTGTCGACAAAACAACCACAACCATCCGCATTGAAGATGTAATATTCAGCCCGGGCAAAATAGTTACCACCCGCTTACTGCACGCCCATGCAGCAGCGCTTTTTACCTGCACTGCCGGAAACAAAATTTCAGAACACTCGAAAAAACTTACCCAGGAAGGCGATACATTGATGGGGTACATTTTTGACACCATCGGTTCACTTATTGTTGAAAAGGCAACCGACCAAATGCAAAACTGGTTAAAAAATGAAGTTACAAAACAGGGCGCCGGTATTTCAGATCGTTTTTCGCCCGGGTATTGCAACTGGGATGTTTCGGAACAACAAAAACTTTTTGCCCTGCTTCCTCCCCGTTTTTGCGGAATTACACTTTCCCCGTCTTCATTAATGAAACCCATAAAATCAGTCAGCGGAATCATCGGTATAGGCCCTCAATTAAAACAAATTGGCTATCAATGTAACTGGTGCAACGATTCAGATTGTTTCTACGGAAAAATAAAGCGTCAAAAAAAACCTTTAAAAAAATCAGAATAAGTGTTGGAAATATCAATTCTTACCTATTTATTTGTTGTAGCTATTAAAACGTATTCCACAGCAGAATACCATTTAAAACGCGTTGCAGAAGAGAGGCAAAAAACATTAGTAAAACATTAAATTACAATAACTTAATAAAGCAAAAATGGTACCTGTTAATAAACCCAGGGTAATTAAAGATTACAACAAGTTAGACAAGGCATTACAAGAACAGATTAAATTGGTTTACGCTGATGGATTTGCCGACAACCTGATTCATTTTTTTGATAAAAATGGAATTAAGATCACCGCACTTCCTTTTGAAACCGAGGACAAATACTACATGCTCCGCATGACTGAAAATGAAGCTGTTCAGATTGTAGATGAGGATGATGATTATGATGACGACGGATTCCTGAAAGATGATGTGAAACAGGATTACGAAGATAAATATGCCGATTTGGATCATGTGGCAGACCAGATTGCAGACGATGATGACGACTAAAAAAACAGGAAGGTTTGTTCCAGAACAACCCTTCCTTTGCACTTCAAAAAATCAAGAGTTTAATTTACATTCGTACGGATTGTTAAGCCCGAATGCTATTCGCCCAATAATTGTTTTACTTTATCAGCAATTTCTTTCCCATCGGCTTTCCCAGCCAATTCCTTGCTGGCAATACCCATAACTTTTCCCATATCTTTTATAGAAACCGCTCCCGTTTTTTCAATGATTGACTGCACCAAGGCAGTTAATTCTTCTTCGCTCATTTTAGCAGGCAGATAACTTTCATAAACGGTTACCTGGGCTATTTCCTGGTTGTACAATTCCTGCCGACCCTGTTCTTTGTAAATGGTTGCTGAATCGGTCCCCTGTTTGGCCAGTTTTGAAATTATTTTCAACACTTCGGCATCGGTTAATTCTGTACCGGCGCCTTTAGACGTTCTGGCTTCAAGCATCACCTTCTTTATGTTACGCAACGCTTCGAGCTTTTCCTTTTCGCGGGCTTTCATTGCCGCTTTAATATCCTCGTTTATCGTTTCAAAAATTGACATGATGAATGTTTTTTAGTTAATCGACCTGTCCGTGCAGGTATGAATTTTTATCAAGTAACTGATTGTCTTTTGTAACCGAATAGTTGGAAACTTTCCGTTTGTATTTTGGGTCATTCATACGTAACTGCCTTCGTTTATAAGCCGGAATATTTTCAAGTTCATCCACATCCTCGTCGCTGATGGAAGAATAATCCAGAACAACATTTTTTTTCGCAGGTGCCGTTCTTGCCCTGCTTGTTTGAGGGTATAACAAATCAAACTCCGACTCTTCCTTTTTCTTTTCTTCGGTGATGTCAAATTCAATGGTTTTTTGATCATCTGTGAAAAACGGTTTTTTTGTGTTTCGTTTACCCGTTTCAGAAGGTTTTTCAAGCGCTTCCGATTCATCGCCAAGAAAGTGTTCCTGTCTGGTCTGCTGCTGATTATCGGCCATATACGGGATTCCGTTTTTACTGATTCCAGTAACAATCAGCGTCACCGATATATCTTCCCCCAGAGATTCTTCCTTGCCGTTTCCCCAGATAATATCTGCATCGAATCCGGCTTTGTTCTGTACATAATCAGTAATCCGGCCCACCTCATCCATGGTTACTTCTTTGGTTCCTGAAGTGATGTTCAGCAAAATATTTTTTGCCCCGCGAATATCGTTGTTATTCAGCAGCGGAGAATTTAATGCTTTTTCAACGGCTTCCTCTGCCCTTTTTTCGCCCGTTGCAATACCAGTGCCCATCACTGCCAGGCCACTTTTCCGCATCACGGTTTCCACATCGGCAAAATCAACATTTATATAACCCGGCACAGTTATAATTTCTGCAATACCCTTGGCTGCTGTAGCCAAAATATTATCGGCCCGCGAAAATGCTTCGGAAATTCCAAAATCACCATACATTTCGCGAATCCGTTCGTTATTGATAACCAGCAACGAATCAACGTGCTGCTCCAGTTTTTCAATCCCTTCGATTGCCTGTTTAATTCTGCGTCTTCCTTCGTTTCTGAAAGGAATAGTTACAATTCCAACCGTTAGATACCCCAGTTCCTTGCAGGCTTCTGCAATTACCGGTGCTCCGCCGGTTCCGGTACCGCCGCCCATTCCGGCCGTTATAAAAACCATTTTTGTGCCGGCTGCCAGCGCCCGTTTTACATCTTCAATATTTTCGAGGGCTGCCTGTTTTCCGGTTTCCGGTTTGTTACCGGCGCCCCGTCCTTCGGTAAGCGAAGCCCCCAACTGTACTTTTATCTGCACCGGGCTGGCATCCAAAGCCTGCGAGTCGGTGTTGCAAATTACAAAGTCCACATCGCGAATACCTTGTTTGAACATGTGGTTTACGGCATTGCCGCCTCCACCGCCAACACCAACTACTTTTATTGCCGTCCCTTTACTTTCCGGGAATGAAAAATCTGCCATTTTCTCTGTCATAATCCAATTTTTATAGGGTTAAAGGGTTCATTCATCCATCGATTGATCGTCGTCTTCAAATAGTTTTCCAAGTCCGAAATTTTTATAAAACCAATTGTCGATACTTGGCTCGGTTACAGGCTCATCCTTTTTGATTCTTTTCTTTGTTTCGTGCTTCTTTTTTCTGCTGAAGATTGATTTTTCGGCAGAAACCTTTTGTTTCCGCACAAAAACCTCTTCCTCCAGTTCCACCTCATCATCTTCGGATTCTTCTTCCGGTTCAAACAAAATAGTGCTCTCTTTTTTGTTCTCCGGAACAAATTGTGTTTCCCCGGTAATTACATCATTGGGTTCCTCTTCCGGTTCTTCTTCCAGGCCAAATTTTTCAGGTTCAATTTTAGGTTGAAGAATTTGATTTGGATTGGTAACAAATCCGGTGGCCAAAATGGTAACGCTCACTTTATCGCCCAGAGATTCGTCATAGCCGTTCCCCCAAATAATATCGGCTTCCTGTCCGGCTTTTTCCTGCAGTGTTTCAATTATTTCGCCAATTTCACCAATTCTGATTTCGTCTTTCCCTGAAATGATATTCAGTAAAATATTTTTGGTTCCGAAAATATCGTTGCTGTCAAGAAGTGGTGATTCCAGCGCCTGGTTAACGGCTTCCATTGCGCGGCCTTCGCCGGTTGCATAACCGGTTCCCATTATAAATACTTTGCTGTTGTGCATCACGGTGTGAACATCGGTATAATCGATGTTTACATTTCCGTGTACGGTAATAATTTCAGCCACGCCTTTCACAGCGGTAGTTACAATGTTATCGGCCATTTTAAATGCCTGGCGGGCCGGCAGGTCGCCAAAAATATTCTGCAATCGCTGGTTGCTCACTACCAGCATACTATCCACAAACTCACCCAGTTTTTCAATTCCTTTCAT
>JAFGDX010000482.1 GCA_016931875.1 Prolixibacteraceae bacterium | reverse complement strand
GTTTTTTAACTGCTTCACACGGTCGTTATTTAAAACAAAATAAGCGGTTGTGTCAATGCAGCGGACCGGGTCACTCCAGCTTTTTGCCTCATCGGTTGAAATCCGCATAAAAGGAATACAATCCGTAACCGAATTTTTACGGAGGTAAAAAAGTGCAATCCGTCTGTCGGCAAGGCGCAACAACGAAACCGACATCACATTCATGGTCCCCTCGTTTGGTACCACCAAAACATCTTCACTGCTCCAGGTTTTGCCCTGGTCGTCTGAAAACCGGCTCACAAGATGAGCGCTGGCATGATCGCCTGCCCCACTGGTAAAACGGGTGTAAGCAAACAAAATCCTTCCGTTTTCAAGCTGAATAAAATCGCCTTCGCTGTTCCGGGGATTTCCTTCTCCCGGCTCCAGTCTCAAAACAATTTCTTTTCCCCTGGTTTGATTTGTATTTTGCCTGTTTCCACAACTCAACCCAATGCAAAATACTATCAAAATTAAAAGGCTGTTAAAATATATTTTCCCAATCATAAGTAATTTATTTAACTGGCAAACTGCCATTTAAAAACCAACAAAGCATTTGTTTTTATAAATACAGCCGAAAACAGTTTGAACATGATTTGCTACTTTGTGAGGTTTTGTATTGAATTCATTTCATAAAAATATTTGCCTTTAAAAATTAAAACCAGCAGAAATTGCTTCCTGACAACCTTTGTTCTTCATCCGGTTTCATGTGAACGATTTTGAAACATCACTCCCCTTTTTCTGCCAGTTTCTGATACAAGGCCAGCAGAAAGTCTCGGTTGTCAGCAGTGAGGTAATGCATTTCTCCTCCCATCCGGTTAAATGTTTTACAATACCGTAAATAGTAGGCCGGATTATCCATCGGGGGTTCCCCGTCTTTATCCCAATCCCATTCCGACTCAGCCAAATCCACAATCAGCATATAGTGGTTGTTGATGTGGCTGTTTTTCTGAATTTCAATATTTTGCGCCATTGAAAGCGATTTTTCAAAAATCATTGGCGACATTACTGCCGACCCCACCGAAAGATACACCCCGTTCTCAATGTTGGTTACACTTTGGGCAAAACATAAAAAATCATTCAGTGCGGTCCGGCCAATTGCTGCGCCATGGTTCATCGGGTGGTTGTATATAATATCGTGGCCAAACATGGGGTGCCCTGTAAACGGAATTTTTAAATTGTAGGCAAAGCCCTGCACAGAATATTTTTTGTAAGGGTGTGGAATTTTCATAAAACCCGGTGCAAGGTTAAACCTATGAATAACTCCTGCGAGGTCGACTGCAGCGGCAGCCAAATCAGGGTTTTCTTCCATTTTCTGCCGGGCCTGTTCATACAAAAACGAAGGTTCGGGAATATTCAATCCTTGCAGATGAATCATTTTTCCAACCGCTTCGCCATAACCCAGTCCTTCATAGGCGCCAACTACCAGTGCCAGATTGATATAAAAACCGGTGTCGTCCCAAATTCCAAACTGACCGAGATCTACATTTTCACGTACATCTTCGCTCGATTTTCCCTGGTAGGCAAACTCCCAGTCGTGAATAATTCCCGCGCCGTTGGTTGCGAGATGGGTCACCCAGCCATCTTTCATTAATGCGATAAGAGCAGGCGCCATTCCGTTTTTGATGGTGTGGGCGCCAAAAGTCAGGATCACAGCGCGGTTCTCCCGTCGGGCCTTTCGAATTCGCTCCACGGTTTGGTCGATGAGCCGCAGCCCTTTTTCGGTTAAATTCTGTGGTACCTTGTCGGCAGGAATATGGTCGCGTTCAATATAAACTTTGTTTTTCCGTTCAGATAGCTTTTTGATAGCCAGCTTATTTCGTTCAAATTTTGGATATGGCATTTTTTCAGTTTTGAATATTTAATAACTGAAGCAATTTTGTTAGCTGTGAAAAATCGGGGACAATAATGTCGGCACCGGCTTTTATCAGGCGCGAACGTTTGCTTTCGTTCAGGCTGTGCCGTTTCACCTCGTTGCTGGCAATTCCAATGGTAATTCCGCCGCGTTTGCGAGTTTCGCGAATTTCTACCGGGCCATCGCCAAATGCAGCCACCTGTCCTGTATTCGAGTTGCCGATATCATTCAGAATACGGTCGAGCACCATTTTCTTGGCCTCTTTGTTTACATCGCCAACAGCCCCGTAAATACCCCCTTTAAAAAGATGATCGTAGCCCAAAATCCGGGCTTCATTTTTCACATCTTCTTCGTCGGTCCCGCTTGCCAGGTACAAAGTAACACCCGCTTTATGCAGTACTTCGAGCAGTTTCACAGCATTTTTTAAGGTAACATCTTCCAAAGAAAGCTCATTTCGCGAAAGTTTTGCTTCGCGTACACGCACCATTTTCAGCAGCTCGTTGTTATATATTTCCTTGTAGCCAAATTCATCCAGAATTTCATTTTCAGGAACCAAATCAAATTCTTTTACCAAATCCACCAGTCCTTTCATCTGAACCAGGGTTTGTATACCGGTGGTTTTGTCAATAAAATCAACAACGCGGTTCTGAACTTTGTGATACAAGGCTTCATCGGCATCGTGAAAGTGCTCCCCAAGAATGGCTTTTATCATCATGGGTTGCATAATGTGTTCCCATCCTTCGCGCAGGGTTGAAATGGTTCCGTCGTGGTCGAAAATTGCGTGGCTGATCGTTAATTTCTCCGGCCATTCATTTACAATTTCAATTTCGGTATCTTCAAAATACCTTGCATGGCGGGTATCTTCAGCCAGTTCAGGGCTGTACACATAATCCGGATCGGTGCCGATAGTCAGAATTTCTTCCGGCGATGCAGTACCGGTTTGGAACAGTTTCTGAACGGTAACACCTGCCACATAAGAACCGATTTCAGCGGCATCTTTCATTGTGTAACCAGCCGCCAGTGCCGATGCAGCTCCCGCCAGATAACTGTCGCCTGCGCCCACGGTATCCACCTTCGAAATAATCATTAAACCATAAATATCGGTTACACCGTTCTCGTCAACAACAACAGAACCTCGCGAACCTCGTGTGATAAACATTGGTTTTCCAAACTTTTCAAAAAGGAATAGTGCGGCTTCTTTTACTTCGGAATACAGTACCACGTCGCTGGCATCTTTTACCAGTCCAAACAAACGGGCAGCTTCAGTATCATTCATTTTCCGGTAGGCCCCGTCGTAATAATCATTGTAATTCCGGCTGTCAACAACAAATATTTTTTCAGGAAAACTTTGAATTACGTTTACCAGCTCTTTTTTGAAGTATTCAGTATGTATACCCGACAAAACCTGTTGATTGATAATAACCAAATCAACTTGGGGAATGGCGTTTTTCAATTTCTGAATCAAAAGGTTGGCGGTTTGAGTTGAAAGTTGATTGAAGTTTCCAAAGTCAATCCGACCTTCTTCAAAATCGCCCACATACGGTTTTGTATAAACGTGGGTTGACCAGTTTTCCTGCTGAATGAGCAAATTATCCGTGTTGATTCCGTTTTTGTGCATAATTTTCACCATTTCCGTACCGTAGGGGTCGCTGCCGGTTACGCCAAAAGCACGCACATCTTTTACGCCCATGGCAGTTAGGTTGTTGGTAACATTTCCGGCACCTCCCAGTGAATAGCGCTGCTCGCGCACCGGACGGGTTTTTTGCCCGGTTTCGATGGAAATTTCGCTTTTTGACTCATCGATAAACCAGTAAGCATCCAGACAAAAATCTCCAACTACGGCAATTTTTACTGCATTTATGTCGTTCAGTACTTTTTGCAATTGTTCTTTATTCATTTCAAAAAATCTATTTTCAGTTTTTAATTCTTTGTCATTGAAGGTGGCGCATCTTCAGGTTTTGCACCCCAGTTTTTATTAGGTTCCGCACCCATTTCAAAAACAAGCGAACTTCCGTTTTTAATCTCGTCGTGGCTGAACCATGTTTTATTCCACGGCGTACCATTGATTGTGGCCGATTGAATGTATTTGTTATCCTTTGAATTGTTTACCGTTTCAATGATAAATTCCGGTGCATCGTAATATTTTTCATCCAAATGAATGAGTATTTTGCTAAACTCGGAGCTTCCGATTGCATACACATTTTGCCCGGGCGCAACGGGATAAAATCCCATGGAACTCAAAACATACCAGGCCGACATTTGTCCCATGTCTTCATTGCCACACAGCCCGTCGGGGCCTGAATGATACAGTTCATCCATTACTTTTCGGGCCAGTTCCTGTGTTTTCCAGGGAGCACCGGCATAATCATACAAATACAAGGTATGATGACTGGGTTCATTTCCGTGGGCGTACTGTCCAATTAAACCGGTTACGTCCGAAACGGTTTCCTGAACTTCGGAACTCATGGTAAAAAGTGTGTCCAGCTTGTTGATTAAATTCTCCCTTCCTCCTTCAAAATCAATCAATCCCTGAACATCGTGCGGAACAAACCAGGTGTATTGCCAGGCATTTGCTTCGGTATAATGGCGTTCATCTCCGTGCCCCACAAAAGTAGGATTAAACGGCGACAGCCATTTCCCGTCGCTGTCTTTGGGGCGTGCCAGGCCGGTTTCGGCATCCATCACATTTTTATAATTGGCAGAGCGTTGTATAAATAACTGGTAATCGTCTTCTTTTCCAAGAGCCTTTGCAAGTTGTGCCACACACCAGTCGTTGTAGGCATATTCCAGCGTTCTGGAAACTGATTCTCTTACTTTGTTGCAGGGCAAATACCCCAAATCCATGTAG
>JAFGDX010000481.1 GCA_016931875.1 Prolixibacteraceae bacterium | reverse complement strand
GCCGACATTGTGGTGGTATCGTTGTGCGGCCTTGAAAAAGGTTTTGTAATGACCAAACTGGGCACCGAACTGCCGGGCGACGTTATTGGAAACCTGGTTACAGGACTGGGCATCAACCGTATCAACCACGTTCAGAAAATGGACAATTATTTTGATGATCTGTTACTGGAATATCAGTTTTACAAAGACCTGGACGGCCGTAAAATGAATATTGAAGGCAAATGGGTCCGTTACAAAATTGTTTCCGGTTTTAGCGAAATTGAACAATACCGCGATGATGACATCAAAACCATTTTTGTGATTTTATCCATAGAAGGAACACATGTATTTAACGCCGGGTTGCAGCGCATGGGGAAAACCGTGAACCCCGACGAGGTGCTGGCCAATGTGGACAAGGTGAAACAATGGGAGCACAAACTTTGTATTGCCGGGTTAACCCATCATTTTTACAACGAAATGATTGGGCATGCCAAAAGTTTAAGCGGGATAGTGAGTAAATTTTGCGACCAGACCAAAGGAATGAACACCGGATTTACCGATTTGGGATGGAAACTGTTGCGCCGGTTGCTTGACAATACCAACGGGCGGCGCGTTCTGGTGGATATAAAACACATGAGTGTGCAGGCACGAAACGAATATTACCAGTTTCTGGAAGAGGAGTATCCTTTTGAAATTATCCCGTTGATTGTGAGCCACGGCGCGGTAAACGGTCTTCGTTCAAACCGCGAGCCGGTGGAAGATGATTTGTGGAACTTTGGAAAATTTTTACCCGATGACATTAATTTCTACGACGACGAAATTGTACGCATAGCCAAATCAGGAGGCGTTTTTGGAATTCAGTTCGATGAACGGCGGGTAGGCAGCGAAATGGAAGTAAAAAAAACAGGCCCCAACCTGAGTCGCCGGAAAATGCTGTTTCATAAATCGAAACTGATTTGGAACCAGATACAACACATTGCCGAAGTACTGAACCGGCACAACATGTATGCCTGGGGAATTCAGTGTATCGGGTCGGACTACGACGGGATGGTAAATCCGCTGAACGGTTTCTGGACATCGGAAGATATGGCGCTGTTTGACAGCTACCTGGAAAAACATGCCTATAATTTTATTGCTTCCACCCAATCGGACAACCTGAAAGATTTTAACAAAATAACTGCCGCCGAAATTGTTGAACGTTTTATGCACGGAAATGCTTATCATTTTCTGAGGAAAAACTTCTAACGGAAAGTAGCATTACAGGACATTTGTTCCCGCGAGTAAACATAGTCGCAGTCGCAGTCGCAGTTGGGTTAGTGGTCAGGGCTTAAATGAATGTCTCCGATGGACCTTATGAATTCTTTTGTGTCAGTCCGGCAAGGCCCGCCACAATAAAGCCACCCAAAACGTAGCCAATCATTTTCTGGATGTAGAACCAGGTTTTCACTGCATTGGAGGAACCAACAAAAATAAAATCTTCGTATTCGTTGTTTAAACTGACAATGGGAAGGGTGACATCAACACTTGCCCAGGCAATTTTAAATAAATCGGGGTTGGGATTATGAGTTGAGAACAACAACACCCAAAAGCCCAAAAAAGAAAAAGCCAGCAACCATATCAACACCCTGAAATACCTTGTTCCCAAACCGTATCCGATGGTAGCCTGCAGCAGTGTTAAGCCAAACCAGCGCAGGTATTCCCTTTTTTTCTGTGCATTTTTTTGCCAGGCTATCCGTCTTGACCGTTTTCTTCCGGCGTGTAAAATGGAATTGGCTTTTGACGGGAAGCCGCCTTCGTTCAAAACCTTTGCAAGATATTCATAAGGTTGGGGTGAAAATGTTTTGTCGTGTTCCAGCCAGCGAATAAAATCGCCGGTTTTGCGCTCGGCCATGTTGGCAGGTCCGGTAGAACCAAATCCGCCCAAACGACCGTAGGTAAACCCTTCCATTTCGGTACTCCCGGGCCATGACTCCACCCCGGCGTCCTGCAGCGCTCCAACGGTTGCATTCCACAAAATCATTTTTGAACTGTTTTGCCAAACCGGTGGAATACTTAAGCCGGACCCCAAACAAAGTTCGGCGCCAATTTTGACTGATGTGAGATCAACACTTCCCATTGTGGAGCCTGAAAAATTTACGGTTGATACAATATTGGAATAACAAAGGCTGAGGAGGCTGTTTTCGGCAAAAACAGCATAACGGGCCAAAAAATTGCGTCCCACATCTATGTTATCCATACTCAAATCGCCGGTAAAAGTGCTGTTGTCAAATTCCAGGTTTCCTTCTATTTTACTGTTTACAAGGTTGATGGCACTAAATTTTGAACCATCCCTCATAAAAACCGGCCCTTCCACTTTTAGTGAATTCATATTCAGTTCACCGTCAAACCTGCTGCCCGTCATCACAATGGAATTGCGCACATAGATTCCTACCATATCCACCTGGTTGTGAAAAACTGCGGCTTTATTCATAAATAAGGATCCGCCAACTTTTGATGAATTTAGTACCAGTTTTCCTGCAAAGGAGCTGCCGGGCATTTCAAAGCTTCCTCCAATATCGGCATTGATCAAGCTGACGTCTTTTTCAAACCTGTTGTAGCTCATAAAAAAGTAGCTGCCTGTTTTTACCGAATCGAGTTTTATCACTTCGGAAAAAGTGCAGCCATTCATTTCCAGAATACCGCCCACTTCGGTGTTTCCCATATCTACCTCGCAGAAAACTGATTTTCCCCGCATAAAAACTCCCCCTTGAATTTTCAGGGAATTCATATTCAATTTACCGGTAAAGGTGCTGTTGATAAACGAAAGGGTGCTGCCAATGCGGGCACTTCCCAGTTC
>JAFGDX010000480.1 GCA_016931875.1 Prolixibacteraceae bacterium | reverse complement strand
GGTTAAATACTGTCGTTGTCTTCTTCCACAATCTGGTAAAATTCTTCAAAAATTTCAGGAAAAGCGCTTTGTACCCTTTTCCAGCTTGGCATTAACGGAACCATATCGGGGTTGTTTAAAAAGTTGATACCCGACTGGTAAATATTTTTCACAAAAAGATCGATCACTTCCTCTTCTTTATGAAAATCGTACTGAAGGCCGTTCATCACCGCATCGGCTTTGTACAATTCAACAAAATCGAGGGCAATCCGCCAGTAAGTGGCTTTTAATGTACGGAAGAATTCGGTGCTTAATGTAACACCGTCCGACGCCAGTTTGGCAAAGATGGCCCGCGAGATGTCGCGACTCATTTTAGAGAGGCCTTTTTCTGCATCTTCCGACGAAAGCGACTGGTGTTTGTGGTCGTAGCGGTCGGCAATTTCTACCTGGCAAATCCGGTTGAACGAGTTGTTTCGCTCCACTTCCGATAAAATACCAATTTCCAGTCCCCAGTCGTAAGGAATACGAATGGTTTTGATGATATCGGCACGCATGGAAAACTCACCTGCCAGCGGGTAGCGGAAACTGTCGAGGTATTCCAGGTAATTGTGGTGACCAAGCAATTTTTTTAGTGTGCGCAGCAAAGGTGTTACCAGCAACCGAACAGCCCGGCCATGCATTCTTTCATCGTCGGCCCTGAAATAGTAGCCCTTGCAATATTTGTAATTAAAAGTGGGGTCGGCTACCGGATAAATAAGCCGCGCCAGCATTTCGCGGCTGTACGTGGTGATATCGGCGTCGTGAAGGGCAATTGCCTCCGATTTGCCGGAGGAAATCATATACCCGAAACAAAACCACACGTTGCGGCCTTTTCCAGCCACCGAAGTATCAATTTTTTTGGAAGCCAGCTTGTCTTTGAGTTTCTGCATCCGCGGTCCGTCGTTCCAAATTACGCGATGACGCTGCGGCAATTCATCAAAATATTCCAGCGCATTCCGGTACTGAAAATCATCAGCCTGGTCTAATCCGATTACAATTTCGGAAATGTAGGGGATGTCTTTTAAAATCGCCACAATATCTTTTAAAGCTTGTCGCGAAAGTTCGGAATACAATGATGGAATGATTAAACCAATGGGGCGATGTTTACTAAATTTGATGAGCTTTTGCTCCAGTTCCTCATACGGGCGCGAACGCAAATTGTGCAGCGTGGCAACAAATCCATTTTGATAAAAATCTCCCATAATTTCAACTTTTTACGTCATTACCTGTAGTAAATATGAAGCTGCAAACCAGAGTTGCAACTCTTAAATATAAGTAAACCTGCTGATTTTTTGGCTTTGTTTTGGAATGAAAGGAAGTAGTTAACTCAAAAATAAGAATTCAAAATGTAAATTTCCGTAAGGTGCTGGTTTACAGTGTTCGCATAAACATATTTAATATGATGGGTTTAAGTTTACCGGCAATAATCTCATGGTCAAAATTCTCCTTCAAAATTTTTAAATTGTGAAGAACCACGCGGTTTCGGTATTCCATGTCGGTTAGCAGCCGGTATGACTGGTCTACCAACTCTTTTGTAATTCCCGTATTGTCGATGGCAGGTAAAATAAACCCAAATTTTTCAATTTCTTCTTTGTAAATTTCATACTTGTTAATCACGGCGGGCAGGCCAAGAGAAATCATTTCCAGCAGGTTATTTCCAAAACCTTCCACATCGCTGAAGTAGGTTCCCAAACCACCTCGTGCTGCAATAACCGACGGAATTTCAGCAAACTTGTAGTATTTTTTATCGACAATGATATCGCGGTGTGAAAGAATGTTGTTTTCACCAAAAATGAGAATAACGTTACTTTGCGGAGCAGCTTTGCATTTTTCGCTATAGTGTTCGCGCAGGTGATGCTGGTAGGCATTTTGTTCATCGCCTGAATGGCCGCTGACAATTAATGCAATACATTTATCCTTTCCGCTTTTTTTGAATTTTTTTTCCAGTTCGAATGCCAAATCGATGGCCAGTTCAATTTTTTTACGAGGAACTACCCGGGTGTGCTGAAGCAGAAAAACCGTATCGGCAATCGAAAATCCCCGGCTTTTTACTTGTTGTTCCAACCCAATGTCGTGTATAAACGATTGGTTGTAATTGTCCTGCGGTGGTGCAATACATTGTTCCTTTCCTACCTGTGCTTTTTCCCATTCCCATGGAATATCGGCCGTGTTGGGAATAACGGTTGTGCGGGTTTCAAAGAATTTATCGAGTTTGATGTTGTTGTATTGTCTGAAAACTTTTTTACCCAGTTCAACCTGTTTATTGTTGATAAACGCAATGGAATCGACATAGGTGCCGGGCAGGTATTTTAAATATTTGTGAATTACCGGGTTTGGATTTGAAAAAATGGCGCGTTCAAAATACGAATCATGCCACCACACCATCAATTTGGGCCATATAATTCCCTGATCACGGAGTTCTTCTATGTAATATCCTAAACCAACAGCGGTAATAAAATTGTACGGATGCGAAGTGTTGTGTGCAATTATCAAATCAATGTAGTTTTCGTCTACCCATTTTTTAATTACATTTTTGGCATACAAAGCATTTTTATGAATGAGTTCATCCAGGCCCTCGGTGTTTTCATTATTAAAATTGGTTAGGATTTCTTTGTGGGCATCGCTTTTATGCCAAAAAACATCATCAGTGTGTGCATTAAACCTCGGCGAAGAATGTGCCGCCAGAAAGAAAAAATTTCCGATGTTAATTTTCATGTATTTCGACATTGCTTTTACCGTTTGATCGATAACAATGGAAACGCCATCATTTTTTCCAATCAGCGAATGTATAATTCCGATACGCAGTTCACTTAGTTTCATTCTGTAATATCAAGTAGTTGGGTTAAATCGGTAATAATAAAATCAGGAAAAATTCCCTTTACACGTGCATCATTTTCACGTAAACGCAGCGAACGCTCATCGCCGGCAAACAGAACGGTTTTCAATCCTGCTTTTTTTGCGGTGTAAACATCGTTTAGCATATCGTTTCCAACAAAAATGGTTTCGGCCGGATTAATGTTGTATTTGTTTTTTAAGGTTGGAATAAACTTTTGAAACAGAGAAACATCGGGTTTTCCACGTAATTCTTTATACGAAAAAAAGGAAAGATCGGGGTTGAAAAGTTCCACTTCCTGTTTGGTTGAGAAACTTCCCGATAAAAAATAATTCATTAAAATGGGTGTGTAAAACTGGGCGTTTGAAACGATTCCCAGAGGAATTCCCTTTTTGCTGAGCTTTGTCAGCACCTCCTTCATTCCGGGCATTGGAAACACCTTGTTGCTAAGCAGTTCAAAAATAAAAATGGTGTCGGTTAACGATTCATTGCCGGTTGGTGAAATCAGTCCTGCATTTTGTGCTTCCTGCAGCATTTCGCGCCAAACCTTAAAAATATCGACGTCGGGAAACGGGTGGCCTTTTTGTTTGATTTCCTGTTGGTTCGATTTTATTTTTTCAGGAAGTTGTTTCAAAAGAAAGGCTGAAATTTCTTTGGCGTTTTTTTCAATGTGGTAACCTCCGGCCTGCAATGCTTTGTCCATATTTTCAACGGTTGCGGAAGCCTCTTCAATATCACCCGATGATGAAATCAGCAGCGTACCGTAAATGTCGAAAATAATGGCTTTTATTGTGATATTTTCATTCGAATTTGGCCGCAGGTTCGGACAAAATCCTGTGGTTTGCGGCTGTAGTTTTTCCAGGTTATCCAACCAGTTTTTTATATCGGTTCTGAAGTTTAATTCCATATTTTTTCAACGAATAGTTGTTTTTGATAATTTTTTTATTCCTCTCAATTATTACGGTTGCTACATTCTCAAACAACGAACGTAAACCCTCATTTTGTTCAAATATTTTTTCTTTTTTTATCCTGTTATTTTTTACATCGCTGATTATTTCCATCTGGCGGGTAATTTCCAAATCTTTAAAATCATTGTCTGTTCCGGGAATATGAAGGTGTTGATAAAGTGCCGGAAACTGTACCCCGTCGTTGACAAAATCGCGTGAAACAGAATCAATGTTACGGCCAACCACCGGCGTGTTAAAAAGCCAGGGTTCAAGGTACACCATGCCAAAACCTTCCTGGTAGCTGGTGGAAATGCAAAAATCACTTGCCGTCAGCAGTTTTTCAAAATCGACCTTATTTCCGGCCTCAAAAACGATTTTTATATTCTCCTCCGTGCAAAATGTCACCCATTTTTTATAGGCTTTAATTTCCTCCGGATTTTTAGGTGGCTGTGTAACTACAAAATTTACTTTTTCTGAAAACAGCACTGAAAGTAAAATCAGTTCGCCAATATTTTTTCTGCGGATGACTCGAACTGGATAAGTAACAAGCAATTTATTTTCTTCCAGATTCAGGTGGGAACAGATTTCTTTTTTTGCACCGGTTTTATCCGAAATATTTTCAGCGG
>JAFGDX010000479.1 GCA_016931875.1 Prolixibacteraceae bacterium | reverse complement strand
GAAGAACAGTGGGATGCTGTAATTAACGTCAATCTGAAATCGGTTTTCAATTTTACAAAAGCAGCACAAAAAACCATGCTGAAACAGCGTTCGGGCTCCATCATCAATATGAGTTCGGTGGTGGGTGTGAGCGGAAATGCCGGTCAGGCCAACTACTCGGCTTCCAAAGCCGGAATCATCGGTTTTACCAAATCTGTTGCACGCGAATTGGGTTCACGCGGCGTTCGTTCCAATGCCATCGCACCGGGTTTTATAATCACTGAAATGACCGCAAAAATTCCGGAAGATGCCCGCAAGGCATGGGAAGCTTCCATTCCGCTAAAACGTGGAGGTACACCCGAAGAAGTTGCCGGTGTTGCCACTTTCCTGGCTTCCGACCTTTCGTCGTATGTAAGCGGACAGGTGATCCAGGTGTGCGGCGCAATGAATACATAGTATGCTGTTTTCATCAAAACAAAAGATTTTTTTTGTACACATACCCAAAAATGCCGGCAACAGTATTCGTCCGTTATGCCGAAAAGAAGGTATTAAAGTAATTACGCATAACATCAGGCGAAGAAATAAACGGTTGCTGGCAGCCCACAGGGGCAAACAAAAAATACATGCTTTTTGTATCTCCCGGAATCCTTATGATCGGTTGGTTTCAGCCTATTATTATCTGAAGGAGAAAACCACGCACAAACACGATTTGCTTGACCGGGAGAAATTTATTTCGAAGTACAACGATTTTGATGACTTTGTTCGTAACGGGCTTGAAAAGGCGTCAAAAGAACAATTGCATTTTTTGCCCCAGGTTTTCTGGGTGTTGAATTCAGCAGGTAAACCGGAAATTGAAACCGTTTTGCGTATGGAAAATCTTCAAAAAGATTTTGATGAATTTTGTAAAATAATGAATTTGAGGAACTACAAACTGGAGGTAACCAATGCATCAAAACGCAGGTCGTGGGAAGAATATTACAATGAGGAAACCAAAAAAATTGTGCAGGATATTTACCATGATGATTTTGATTTTTTTGACTACCCAAAATAAAAACCTGCTGTTTAATGGCTGATTTCAGGGCACTTTTTGTCGGGTTAACCACCATCGACATTCAATATTTTGCTGATGAATTTCCGCTTCCCAATACCAAATTAAAACTGGCGCCTCCTGAACTACTGGTTGGCGGCCCTGCTGCAAATGCAGCTGTTGCCTTTGCAAAACTAAACGGCCAGGCAACTCTTGTGTCGGCAGTAGGTGAAAATCAGTTTGCACAGTTTATTTCGGATGATCTTCAAAATACAAATGTAAAGCTGGTTGATTTAATACCGGGAAAAAAATACGCACCTGTTTTGGCAACGGTTGTAACTTCGCGGGTAAACGGCGACAGAAATATTTTTACTCACGCTCCGCAAACAATTGTTCCTGAAATTTCGGCACAGCAACTGATAGAAACGGTTTCGCCGCAAATTATACTGCTTGATGGATTTTACCCTGAGTTTGGCATTGAATGTGCACAAATAGCCAAACAGAAAAAAATACCGGTGGTGCTTGATTGCGGCAGTTGGAAACCACAATATGAAACACTGGCTGATTTTGCTGATTTTGTTATCTGTTCAGAAGATTTTTATCCACAAAATGCTGTTAATAGTCAACAGGTATTTACCTATTTTAAAATGAAAAATGTTCCGTATTGTGCCATTTCAAGAGGGGAGAAACCACTTCTTTTTTACGCTGGCAAACAGTTCGGAGAGATTAAAATAAATCAACCCCAAATAATTGATACACTGGGTGCCGGAGATGTTTTACACGGAGCTTTCTGCTATTTTCTTTTGGAGGGCAAACCCTTTCAGAAAGCCCTTGGAAAAGCCTCCGAAACAGCCACCTTTTCGTGCAGATTTAAGGGAACCCGCGAATGGTTAAACTTTGTTCAATAAGTGTTATTTTGAAAAATATTCCTTAAATTGTAATTGGTGGTAAATTGCATGACGAATGATTAATAAATCAATTTCTTACAGGTTAAGTGTATTTATTTCTCTTGCTGTAATACTTGTTTTTGTTGCCTTCATAATAATCACATATTTCTTTAACCAGCGCCTTTTGAAAGAGAATATTGAACACCAGGCCATTAGCGAAAGTTCAAGAATTATTATGCAGGTTGAAGAGTTGGTTGTTTCCACAAAGGAAATTACATCAAATATTTCGGAGCAAATTTTGTATTACGGAGTTCACGATGATGCCGAAATGTTTATCCGCTCAATTGTTGGCAAATACCCTTTTATTAATGCAATCCACATCAATATTGATTCCACAATTCCCAATCAGAACTATCATAATTTTGTGTGTGTAAGAGAACATGACAGCCTCTCTTTTTTACAGTTGAATGAGCCGTTTTATCATTGCAGAATTGAGAAAGAAATGGTTCAAAAAGTGATTGGGGAAAATAAACCTGGCTGGACCGAGCCATTTCGGTGCCCGAAAAACGAAGTGGTTGTTGTTTCTTACATCTCACCAATAATTACAAAGGAAAAGAACGGTACCAGCAAACGAATGGGTGAAGTTATTTGCGAGTTATCGCTTTTGCAGCTGAATGATGCCATAAATGCTATTAAAATTGATGAAAGCAATAAAGGATACGCCTTTCTGGTTTCCAAAAAAGGAGATTATATCACTCATCCGAACAGGGAATGGATTTTAAACCGGAATTTATACCAGCTCCCCGACAATATATACGATAAAAACAAACTTGATGTCAATCAGATTATTTCGCAACAGCTTACCGGAATTACCGTTGCTTTTTCGGAAATGTTTGACTACGAAAAAAGTTGGGTCTATTACACTTCGGTAAGAGAAACCGGGTGGTTGTTGATTTTTGTTTTGCCATATAACGAAATGTTTCAGCCGCTTTACACGGTTTTGATGCAAATGTTGTTCTTTTCAGTGATCGGAATTTTAGTTATTTATTTTATCATAACTTTTATTACCGGAAAACTGGTGGAACCTTTGAGTACGGTAACCACACAGCTTAAAAAATTCAGTAATCTTTCAGGCGAAACTACCATAAACACACTGAATGAAGTAAAATTAATTTCGGAAAGCCTCGATTATTTAAAAAACTGGTACGACAATTACCGTGTGTCGCAGCACCAGGAAAAAAAGAAAAGTTTACGCCAAATGCAGGATTTGGAACAGGCTTCGGAAATACAGCAAAGTTTAATTAAAACCAATTTTTCGGCTTTTACAAAAAGTACCGGAATTGACTTATATGCCATATATAAACCTGCCGGAGTAGTTAGCGGCGATTTATTTGATTACTTTTTTATTGATGGTGAAAATGTGGTATTTACCATCGGCGATGTTTCCGGGAAAGGAGTTCCGGCAGCCATTTTTATGAG
>JAFGDX010000478.1 GCA_016931875.1 Prolixibacteraceae bacterium | reverse complement strand
TAATCCGCGTAACTCGTTCCCCATGGCAAAAAGTTGCGAGTCGGAGGTTGACATAGCCGCTGCAAGCAAGCCGATGATGGCTGCAGCTGCTACAAATCCTACCTGGTCGCGGATGAGGACACTACCCAGAAAATCGGCGGTTGATGCTTCAGAATATTTTAAGGCCCCGTACAAACCAATAATAATGGTTGGGAAAATAACCAGCATGGCAAATGTACCAACCGCCACCGCCATCCTGTGCATTTTTTTTGTGCTTTTCATAATCACCAACCGGGTTGAAAGCTGGGGCTGCGTAACCGGAATCATCAGAATTGCCAGGAAGGAGGCTATCAGAAACTGTGCGTTTAACAAGCCGTTTGGACCGGGCGTGCTTAACAGTTCCGGGTTTTGAGTTTCGAGCTGTGCAAACATTTCACTCCACCCGCCAATATGATTTAAGCAGGTAATTGCAATTACCCAAACCACAATCAGCAGCATGGTACCCTGCATAAAATCGGCATAAATAATGGCTTTTAATCCTCCAAATTCAGAGTAAAGAAGCATGATTGCAACAATCATCAGCGACCAGGCCCACGCTGGCAGTGCCGAAGGAAAAGCCTGCTCCAGAAAAATGGCGACACCCCGAATTTGAATGGCTACATACGGCACCAAAAAAATAAAAACCGCGAGAAAATAAATGTATCCGGCCCATTTGTTTTGATACCGGTTTTGGAGCAGGCCCGACATTCCCTTAAACCCGTTTTTGGCAACCTGTTTACGAAGGTGGTAGCCAAACCAGATAATCAGAAAAACCATTCCTGCGTCGGAAAACGCAAGAAAAATCCATGCCCCTACTCCGTGGGTCCGCGAGAAATCGGGCATCCCCATCAACGTAAACGTGCTGAACAGCGTGGCGGCAAATGTCATAAACCCCAACACCAACCCAATGTTGGAGCCTGCCATCATAAAATCTTCGTTCGATTTTATTTTTTTGCGCGAACGCCACGAAAGAAAAAAGAGGATTGCAACGTAAATTGTACCAACAATTAAAAGCCAGTGTAACATATTATTTAAATTAAATTCCAAATTTCACAAAGCCAAATTTCAAATAAACTCAAAATCAAAAAACAAGTCTCAAAGTCTTTAATGATGATATCTAATTCTATTTAGATTTTGGCAATTTTTTTTACTCCAATTCGCACTTCCTTTGCAAATTGAAAAGTCCACTCTTCCAAATTGTAAATTGGTTTGTTTGAGTTTTCTTTCATTGGGTTTTATTTGTGATTTGAGTTTTGTCGTTTGTAGTTTCAATATCTTCATCATTCAAATGAACCCGGCCGCCAACATAAGTTAACAGTACCAACAAAACCGTAATTAAAATGCTTACCCACAATGTGTAAGGCATTGAAAATAATTTGGGATCTGTTTTCCCGGGTGCTATTACCAAAGGTGTAAAAGTGATGAGAATCAATACTATTGCCGTGGTGGCAATTATTCTCCAATAACGTTTATTTCTCATTATCAGGTTTTTATTTGGTTAAATCAAAGTCGCTGTATCGTCATTCCCCCGTCAACAAGAACTACCTGCCCGGAGGAGTAAGGCAACATTCCCGTGGCCATTGCCGCCGCCACTTTCCCCACATCTTCGGGAAAGCCCCAGCGTTTTTGGATACTTAGCCCTTCTTCAAACATTTTATCATATTTTGCAGTAACAGCGGAAGTCATATCGGTTTTTATTACTCCCGGCTGAATTTCATACACCGGAATGTCAAATTCACCCAAACGGGCGGCCCACAGCTTGGTTGCCATGGCTATTCCGGCTTTCGAGATACAATATTCGCCCCTATTTACCGAGGCAACCGTTGCCGAAACAGAGGAAACATTAATGATACAGCATGAAAATTCCGGGTTTTTCTTTTTCTGCTGAACCATGTGTTTGGCAAACAGCTGTGTCAGAAAATAAGGTCCTTTCAGATTGATTTCCAGAACTTCATCATAAATATCTTCGGTGGCTTCCAGAATATCTTTTCGCTCGCGGGGAGCAATTCCGGCATTATTTACCAAAACATTCAGTTGCCCAAACACAGAAATAACAGTGTCAAAGATTTTTTGGCGATTTTCTTTTTCTGACACATTGCCCTGCACATACATCACATCAACACCAAAGGTTTTCAGTTCATCCAGAACGGGCTGCACTGATTCCATTCCGCGTACTCCATTTATTGCCAGGTTGAATCCAACTTTTGCCAGTTCTTTGGCAATTCCAAACCCAATACCCCTTGATCCGCCTGTTATAAGTGCTGTTTTTGTTTTATTCATTTTTTGTCATTCATTTTATGAGATTCCCGTCTTACAGGGAATGACAACTACCTGCTGCCACCGATCATTGCCTACTGAATAGCCGGGATTTCCACCCATATTTTTTTTGCCCAGCTTTCCAGTCCTTTTTCAGCCAGTTGAACACCTTTTGCTCCCTCCAGAAGATTCCATTTAAACGGCTCATCTTTTACCACGTGTTTCAGAAACAATTCCCACTGGGCTTTAAATGCGTTGTCAAAATTCTCCTGTTCCGGTACTTTACTCCAGCCTTCATAAAAATCAATGGGCTGCGGAATATCGGGATTCCACACCGGTTTTGGCGTATTTCCGTAATGTTGTGTCCGGCATTCGCGCAATCCAGCCACTGCTGAACCTTTTGTTCCGTCAACGTGGAGGGTAAGCAAATCATCGCGGCGAACACGTGTTACCCACGACGAGTTGAAGTGAGCAATTACGCCGCCATCCAGTTCAAAAGTGGCATACGCAGCATCATCGGCAGTGCATTGATACGATTTTCCCTGTTCGTCTACTCTTTCGGGAATGTGAGTTGCACCCAGGCAAAACACCCCTTTTACTTCACCAAACAAATTATCCAGAACATAACGCCAGTGGCAAAGCATGTCAACAATAATACCGCCATCGTCTTCTTTCCGGTAGTTCCAGCTGGGGCGTTGTGCCGGAACAGTATGTCCTTCAAAAACCCAATAGCCAAATTCACCGCGCACAGAAAGAATTTTCCCAAAAAAATCATTCTCCATCAGGCGCTTTAGTTTTATCAGGCCGGGCAGCCAGAGTTTATCCTGAACCACGCCATGTTTTACCCCGGCTTCTTCGCATACTTTGTATAATTCGAGTGCGGTTGCTGTGTCAGTAGCCACCGGTTTTTCGCAATATACATGCTTGCCCGCTCTGGCAGCCTGTTTTACGGCATCGGCCCTGCGACCCGTGGTTTGCGCATCAAAATATACCTGGTAATACGGGTCGTTCATTACCGAATTCAAATCGGTGGTCCATTTTTCAACACCCGACATTTCAGCCAGTTTTTTTAGTTTGATTTCGTTGCGGCCAACCAAAACCGGGTCGGGCAGAATAAACTCGGAGGGGCTCACCTGTACGCCTCCCTGCTTCATAATTTCCACGATCGACCGCATCAGATGCTGGTTGGTTCCCATCCGGCCGGTCACGCCGTTCATTATTATTCCTATTTTGTGAATCATATTTAGTTCAATGTTTCGAGTTTAAAGTTCAATGTTGTCAGGTAAAATTTAAATATGCATCTTTAATTTTTTCAAGATACTCATTTTGGTTAATTGCCCAGTATTTGTCGGAAAAAATTTCCACTTCGTTGCAGCCGCTAAATCCGGCTTCTTCCACCCAGCCACGTATTTGCGGAACATTGATACAGCCGTCGCCCATTAAGCCACGGTCGTTTAAAAAATCAACTGTTGGCACATTCCAGTCGCAAACATGAAAGGCAAAAAGATGCTCGTTATCGCCACATCGTATAATTTCATCGTGAAGTGTATCGTCCCACCACAAATGATACACATCAACGGCAACACCCACAAAACCGGAATTGATTTCTTCTGCCAGTTCGTTGGC
>JAFGDX010000477.1 GCA_016931875.1 Prolixibacteraceae bacterium | reverse complement strand
GCCGGGTTAAAAGAAGGGGCAAAAATAGAACAGCGTTAAAAATTCCCCAAACAATAAACGTCCAGTTTGCCCCGTGCCACAAGCCGCTCACAAGAAAAACAATGAATGTATTTCGTATTTTCATCCAGGTCCCTCCCCGGCTTCCACCCAAAGGAATGTACAGATAATCGCGAAACCACGAGGTTAACGAAATGTGCCATCTTCGCCAAAACTCGGCAATATCGCGCGAGAAATACGGATAAGCAAAATTTTGTTTTAGTTCGAACCCAAACAGCCGTGCTGTGCCAATGGCAATGTCGGTATAACCCGAGAAGTCGCCATATATCTGAAAAGCAAAAAAGAAAGTTCCCAAAAGCAAAGTGCTGCCGGAGTAGTTGGTGTAATTATCAAATATCTGGTTTACAATCAAAGCGCAATTATCGGCGATGACCATTTTTTTGAACAGGCCCCAGAATATTTGTTTCACCCCGTCAAAAGCTTTGGTGTACTCAAAGGTTCGTTTGGTGTAAAACTGGGGTAATAAATGGGCTGCCCGTTCAATCGGCCCGGCTACCAGTTGCGGGAAAAAACTGACAAAGGCAAAAAAGGAAACCACATCGTTGGTAGGTTCAATTTTTCGTTTGTAAATATCTATCGAATAGCTTAAGGTTTGAAATGTGTAAAAGCTGATTCCTACGGGTAAAATAATGTTTAATGTGGTTGGTTCAATGGTTTTTCCGAACAAGGTAAATGCACGGGCAAAACTTTCAGTAAAAAAATTGAAATATTTGAAGAAGCCAAGAAACCCGAGATTAACGACGATACTGATTAGCAATAAAATTTTCCTGTTTCGTTGTATTTTGCTTTTGGCTAAATAAATGCCCACCAAATAATCAACCCCCGAGCTAAACACAATCAGCGATAGGAATCTCCAGTCCCACCATCCGTAAAAAACATAGCTGACCAGTATCAGAAAAGCATTTTGAACGGGCAGGTTTTTGCTGGTTACAAACCAGTAGAGAAAAAAAACAACGGGCAGAAAAATGGCAAAATCGATTGAATTAAATAACATTGATTTCTATTTTCCGGGTTTAATATTCCAGTTTTTCTGCATAACGGGTGTTTTATATTGGTTGGTCGGGTTGGCGACTCATCACAATTTGCTGGTAATTATTTTTGAACCGGAAACACATTGTGGTTTATGATTTACATTTCAGGAGGCACTCAGTTCTTTTGTTGATAGCAACCCGCAGGCGGCATAAATATCCTGGCCACGTGACGCGCGCACTGTGGTTAAAATTCCTTTCTGGTTTAGTGCGTCTTTAAATTCCTGCATTACCTTATCCGACGGGCTTTTGAGCGGCGTTCCGGGCACCGGATGGAACCGGATTAAATTGATCCGGCATTTTAACCCCGCGAGCAAGCGGGCCAGTTCTTTTACATGTTTGGGCGAGTCGTTCAGATTTTCAAAAACAATGTATTCAAACGAAACGCGGCGCTGCCGGCCAAAATCCCAGCGTTTGATTTCGGCTACTACGTCTTCAATCGGGTACGCCACCTGAACGGGCATCAGGTTTCTTCGCTCGTCGTTAAACGGTGTGTGCAAACTCACAGCCAGATGTGCCTCGCTTTTTTCAAGAAATGCAAGCATTCCCGGAATAATTCCGATGGTAGAAACCGTAATTCTTCGCGGGCTCATGGCAAATCCCCATTCTGATGTGAGGATTTCTATACTTTTTAAAACCTCATCCAAATTATCAAAAGGTTCGCCCATTCCCATGTAAACAATGTTGGAAACCTCGCCTGCCTCGTCGATACTTTTTATCTGGTTTACAATCTCACCGGCCGAAAGTTGTCCCTGAAAACCTTGTTTGGCCGTAAAACAAAACAAACAGCCCATTTTGCAGCCCACCTGCGAACTTACGCAAACGGTTTTTCGTTCTCGCTCGGGAATCATGGCCGTTTCAATGTATTTGTTTTGAATGGTGGGGAAGAGGTATTTTTTTGTCCCGTCGGTACTGGTTTGTACTTTTGTGGGTGCAATCAGCCCAAAATTATAGTTTTCGCTGAGCAATTCGCGTGCTTTTTTGGAAAGATTGCTCATTTCATCAATCGATGAGATTTCCTTTTTGTAGAGCCAGTCGGCAATTTGTCTGGCTGTGAATTTGGGTAATCCCAATTCAAGTGCAATCTCCTGTAATTCGGTTAATGTTTTTCCAAAAAGGTTTTCTTTCATCGTAAATTTTTTTGCAAAGATAATGTGCCACTATTATTTCGACGAGTAAACGGAAAGAAATCTGTATGTCGACAGACAAGAAATCAAGGTGTTTCTCTTTGTTGAATTTCTATCCCAGTGTTTTTAAAAAACCCGGTGTCTTCCGGTGCTTTGTGGCCTGTTCAAACGCATAGGCAAATTTCAGCAGTTTGGGTTCGCTCCAGGCTTCGGCAAAAAACGAAATTCCCACCGGCAAGCCGTGTACATAACCTGCCGGAACCGTAATATTCGGGTAGCCCGAAATGGCAGCGGGCGACGAACTTCCGCCACCAAAATGGTCGCCGTTCACCCAGTCGATGGTCCAGGCCGGACCGTTGGTGGGTGCGCAGATTGCATCCAGATTGTGTTTTTTTAACTCTGCATCAATTCCTTCCTTTCCTGCCAGACGTTTCGATTCTTCCAATGCATCCAGGTATTCTTTTTCATTCAAACCGCCTTTTTTTTCTGTTTCTTCAAAAATTTCCTGAGCAAACCAGGGCATTTCTTTCTCAGCATTTTCTGAATTGAATTTTATCAAATCGGCCAAACTTTTGGGTTTTGAGTTGGGATGATTTTGCAGATATTTATTCAGGTCAGCCTTAAATTCGTACAACAAAACCTGGTATGACGGGCCATTCATCCTGCGACTGTTTTCAAATTCGAATTCCACTATTTCCGCTCCGTTTTCCTGTAATATCCGGCAGGCTTGTTTTATAAGTTCATCCACTTCTTTATGAAAACCCATCATGTTGGTTGCCAGTCCGATTCTGGCCCCCTGCAACCCGTTTTTGTCAAGAAAGGGTGTGTAATCTGAAAATATTTCGCCTTTTCCCAGATGGTTTTCAGCATCTTCCGGATCGAATTCTGCCAGTGCGCCCAGTAAAATTGCCGCATCGGTAACGGTGCGTGCCATGGGGCCGGCAGTGTCCTGGCTGTGGGCAATCGGAAT
>JAFGDX010000060.1 GCA_016931875.1 Prolixibacteraceae bacterium | reverse complement strand
GAAGGGGATGATTTTTCAGCATTCCACCGGATAAAATCCGATGAAATATGGCATTTCTATGCCGGCAGTTCAGCCATTGAAATCTGGTCGGTTCAAAATGGGCAGTTCGTAAAACAACGTGTGGGAAACAATCCTGAAAACGGAGAACAGTTTCAGCTTGTGGTTCCCAAAAATACCTGGTTTGCCGCCCGGCTGGCAAACAACGGCGGTTTTGCGCTGGCTGGATGTACGGTTTCTCCCGGCTTTCATTTTGAGGATTTTGAAATGGCAGACAAAAGTTTAGCGGATGAGTTTCCTGCATTTCCCGGGGAAATTAAAATGCTGGTGAAACTTTAAAACAAGAAAACACGAGGGGTCGCATTTCTTTCATCAACAACCGCTGGCGGCGACTTCTTATTGTTTCGGATCACCCGGAAAGCTCTTCTTTTAATATGTCGCTCACCGCAAGAAAATTCTCCTCCAGCTGAAGCATATTTTCAATAAAAAAGTTAAAAATAGCGGGCCACTGGTTCCGACGGTGAAAATCAACATTTTCCAGCATTGTATAAATCCGGCACACTTCCTGCCCGCTATCCCTGCGCTGATGATAAAATTCCCATATCAGCCCGTTTTCAAAACCGTTTTCAACAATGGCTTTGTAGCGTTCCAGAATTTCGTAGGCTTTTAAACGCTTGTCTTCGTTGCGGTGCCCGAGTTCCAACAGTACTTTTGCATTTTCGCGCCCGGCTTCAAAACGCAGGGAAATACCTTTGATTTTGGTACGGTGCAGCATCCATTTTTTACGTTTGTTTTGCAAAAGCGGATGAATTTCGCAAAGTTTGCCAAATTGTTCCCAGAAATCGAGCCGCAGCTTTTTTGCCTCTTCAATTGAATACATATTTCAAATTAAATCAAAAAAACAGATGCTGACCAAATGGATTTTCAACTTCCTGTTGATTTTAACCTGAAATTTTGTTTCCTTCGAAGAAAATCGTATAACATGCAAAAGTGGGCTTTTCTGTTCTTGTTGGTTTTTTTTGTGAATCTGGCAGATGCCCAGCCGGTTGAGGTGCGTGCCGACTACAATGCAGTGGGCGATGTTGACTTTGTTGCCTACAACAATACTAAAGCACCTCTTTTTGTGTATGTAATTTTGGGCGATCTGGAAAATACCTATTACCGGGAAACTTTGCCCATTGTAAAAAAAGTTGAACCGGGCTTTAATGCCCTGTTTACCCTCGAACGAAATCTGGGCGGTGACGGAGGTGTTCGTTTTCATCATGAAATAAAATATTATCGCTCCAATCCGCTGGCCGATGTCGACCTTGGTTTTCCTTATCTGATTCCTTTTGACCCGGGGAAAAAAGTACAGTCGGTACTGGTGGAAAACATCAATGGATTTATGGGGATGAAGGTGCCAAAATCGTGGACAGCTACTGGTTTTAAAGCTCAATCAGGAGACCTGGTTTTTGCCGCACGGAATGGAATTATTGCTGAAATTACGGGGTTGGCACGCGATGAAGATGCCATAATCAATTACAATGGCTGGAAATATGCCGTCACAGTTTTGCAACCCGACGGAACCCTGGCCTGTTACCGGAATGTTGCAGTTCAGGAAAAGAAATGGAAGGTGGGCGATAAAATTTATGCAGGGCAGGTTTTGGGGCAAATCGCTCCGGGGGCAAACGGGTTGGTATTTCTGATTTATCATGAAAAACTACAATCCAATGGGTTGACATTTTTTGTCCCCCAGTTTGTGCTTTCCAAAGATAAAACCGATTTAATTCTTTCTGAAAGTGAATGTACGGTGGTTCATCCCCTTGAAATCCGTGGCTTGGAAATGGATAAAAAGGAAAAAAGAAAATTTTTGAAATAGCTTTTGCCTGATTTACACTATTTTTAGATGGTTTTTAATCTGAAAAATTTGACCATGTGTAAACAAAGCCAACCGCCGGTAATCTTTTGTATTCTGTGTCTTCTTTTCTGTAATTTTTCTTTTGCTGCCGGAAATGTCCCGGAAAGACCACCCAATATTGTTTTTGTATTGGCCGATGATTTGGGGTGGGCTGATTTACCGTGTTACGGAAATACGTTTAACGAAGCGCCAAATCTGAATAAACTGGCTGAAGCCGGAATGCGTTTTACCAATGCCTATGCAGCGTGTCCTGTCTGTTCTCCTACAAGGGCAAGTATTCAAAGCGGGCAATACCCCGCAAGGGTGGGAGTTATCGATTTTATTACCGGCCACTGGCGCCCGTATGAAGAGGTGATTGTTCCCCGGAACCGGACTCAGTATTTGCCACCGGAGATTATTACCCTGGCCGAATCAGTACAAAAGGCCGGCTACAAAACCGGTTATTTTGGCAAGTGGCATCTGGGAAACGGCAAAGACCAGCTTCCCGGTGCACAGGGATATGATGATTTTCATGTTTACACTGGTGGCGGGTTTTATTCCCCCCGGTTTATTCCTCCTTTACCACAGGAAAACAAAAAACGGCTGAGCGAGGTTTTAACCGATTTGGGTATAAATTTTATGGAACGCAACCGGCATAATCCGTTTTTTCTGTTTTTGGCACATTACGATGTACATGTACAGTTGGATGCCGACAGGGATTTGATAAAAAAATACCTTAACAAGGAAAAAGAAGATACATATCCGGGGAATGCGGTTTATGCATCAATGATTGAACACGTGGACAAAAGTGTAGGGCGTATTCTTCAAAAATTGTCAGAATTGGGACTGGAAGAAAATACCATTGTTATTTTTTATTCTGATAATGGCGGGTTGATTGGCCGTTTTGACAAAATTCCGCTCATTGCCGAAGGAAGCATTGATGTTTACGAAAATAGCCCGATGAAATTTATTGCCACTTCCAATGCCCCGTTACGGGCCGAAAAAGGAACGGTTTACGAAGGTGGAATTCGTGAACCCCTTATTGTAAAATGGCCCGGAAAAATTAAGCCAGGTGTTGTTAGTGAAGCCATCGTTTCCAGTGTCGATTTTTATCCAACCTTTCTTGATTTGGCGGGGGTAGAAAAACCAGAGCAGGTACTCGACGGAAAATCGCTTTTGCCGGCACTGCTCGAAAATAAATATGACCCGGAGCGTGCAATATTCTGGCACTACCCGGTTTATCACCACGATCAACCGGCGGGGGCGGTGCGAAAAGGCGACTGGAAACTGATTCAGAATTTTGTAACCGGCAAACTGAATTTGTATCATCTGAAATTTAATATCAGCGAATCAATGGATTTGTCAGAATTGTATCCTGAGAAAACCAAAGAGTTGTCAACCTTACTGGAGGAGTGGCAACAGTCGGTAAGCGCCGAATTTCCTGTGCCAAATTCTGCTTTTGATGAATCGAAAAGATTTGAATGGGGAATACATCCGGATAATCGGCAATAAAAAACTGCAGAAATTTAATTCCTGCAGCTTTATGTTATCTTTTATGTAAATACTGTTACCAGAGATTTTCACCGTACTCCCAGCCTGGCCTTGCAGGCTCTTTAATAAATCTGTCCAGTTCAGGATGGTTGGTTACTTTCATATTTTTTGCATCATATTCAATACGGGTGTTAAACCGCTGTGCCAAAACGCCAATCAATGCCATTTCAGTTAGTTCTGTGGCATAGTCAAAGTTGGAGCCCGGCATGGGGCCAATTCCTTTAACAGCATCCAGAAATTCTTTTTGCGGCCCTCCATCGATTCTTGGAATCACGGGTTCCGGCATCTCGTTGTCAACCCAGTTTTCCCATTCTTCTTTTGGCAGCATTAACTGGGCATTGTTGGGTCTTCCGCCAGTCATTATATTTTGTTTTTCACCCAGCATAAACATGCCTGAATCTGGTAATTCACTCAGGTTCCATTCGGGTCTGAGTTCGGGTTTCAGTCCGCCTTCATACCAGGTTAATGTTACCGGTGGCTGGTTGCCGCGGGCCGGGAATTCAAATTTTATTATTGATTTATCAGGTAGAAATCCTTCCGGGGCACCGCTGCTGAAAATTGCCTCGGTTGCGGTTGGCATTCCCAGGTTTAGCGACCAGAAGGGCGCGTCAAGAGTATGACAGGCCCAGTCACCCAGTTCAGCATTGCCAAAATCATAAAATCCTCTCCATGTTTTCGGGGCATACACATGGTTGTAAGGTCTTGCGGCTGCCGGGCCAAGCCACAAATCCCAGTCAAACCCAGCTGGAACCGGTTCTTCTGCGGGCGGAAACTGAGCAGGTTTGTTAAAATATTTGTCTTCGCCAAACTCGGGGCCGTCAAACCAGGCCAAAACTTCGGTTACATTACCGGTAATTCCTGCATCAACCCATTCTTTTATTCGGCGAATGCCGTCTGTGGCGTGTCCCTGGTTTCCCATTTGTGTAATTACATTGTAGTGGCTGGCAGCTTTTTTTAAGGTACGTAACTGCCACACATTGTGGGCCAGTGGTTTTTCTACATAAACATGTTTGCCCAGTTGCATTGCCGCCATTGCCGCTGCAAAATGAGTATGGTCGGGTGTGGAAACAAAAACAGCGTCAATTTCCCGGGCCATTTCATCCAGCATTTTTCTGAAATCTTTGTAACGCTTTGCTTTTGGGAATGCATTGAAGCCTTCAGCAGCGCGGTTTTCATCCACATCGCATAAAGCAACAACATTTTCGTTCAAACATTCACTCCAGTTGGCTTTTCCGCGGCCGCCAACACCAATTATGGCAATGTTCATTTTATGAGAAGGTGAACAACTCATCAGGTTGGGAATAATAAGTGCACCCGCTGTCACAGCTGATGACGTCTTTAAAAAGTTTCTTCTTGAAAGATTTTTCATAATATTTTAAGTTGATTAGTTATTGTTGCTAATGTACAAATGATTACCGGCAAATAATACTGCTTTTTTTAAAAATGCTGATGGAAATTCATCCCGTTTCGCTGTTAAAATAATTTAACGGTTGCATTTGGAGTTATTCAACTGCGGCCGGTATATGGAACTATCACAACAGAATTTGCCGGTACGGGGCTCAGTGTGATGAAAATTCATTTTCAGTCGGGCACTGTTTTGTTTTAAAAATGACGGGTCAATGCTGAGCGCCACCAACTGTAATGTTTCGATTCCAAATCTTTTACAGAAGGGAAGGGATAGAAGAGATAGCGTTCTTTTTTGCCCACAAAAAAACCGGTTTTAAGGGTTCGGTAATTAAGGTCGCCCGGCATAAAACGTAACACTGTTTTGGTTAGCCTGCCTTTGGTTTCATTCAGTTTTACCAAACAATCACGCAAATGATCGGGATTTGGGTATGGTAAATTGTTGAGCGAAGCGTACGGGTCGATGGCCAGTTCGTTTAAAAGCAATTCGGCAAAGAAAATTTTGGGTGTTGAAACGGGTTTTTTGGTATCGGTGAGGAAAGCGATAAATTCGTGTGGAAGAAGTTTGCTGGCCACGCGTGTGGTAATGGGGTTAAATTGCTGGTACAAATGAATTTCATCGGACTCAATTTCTTCGTAATCCGAGGAAACCAGTTCAAGTACTTTTCCGTCGTCGGTAGAAAGGTACAGGTTTTTTAATGCCGAAAGCGGTGTACTTTCCAATGCCCTGTAGATGCTAAAAAAAACAGAACGTTTGGGCTCGCCGTTTGGGTATGGAATCAGCTGTTTGTCAATGTATTCATGAGGTAAATTCTTCATTTTGTCAGGGTCAATTTCAAAGAAAATGTTTTGCCCCCGTGTACGTTTTTGCGTTCCAACCGACAAATAGTTTCCAAAATCAAAAGGATCAAGGTGCGAAGCAATTAGTGATTCCGGAGTTAATACCAGGTAATAAAACTTTTTCATGGCTTCTTTTTTTATTAAAGTTACTGAAAAAAAGAAATTTAGTCAATGGGGTTTCATTCTATTATTTTTCCTTTTTATATCTTCATCATATCATTTCAAAAAATGCAATGAAATTACCGGAACGTATTTTAACCATCGATATCATGAGAGGGCTAACCCTTTTTCTGATGCTGTTTGTGAACGATTTGTATGTTGCCGGTGTTCCGAAGTGGCTTACGCATACCGATGCCGGTTTCGACGGGATGGGGCTGGCCGACTGGGTTTTCCCCGGATTTCTTTTTATGGTAGGAATGGCGGTTCCTTTTGCCATTCAATCCAGAAAAAATAAAGGTGACACAACTTTTACCATTGTAAAACATATTATTATCCGTACCCTGAGTTTACTTTTTATAGGCGTACTTATGCTGAACACAGCCAGAGTGAACCCTGAACTCACCGGAATGAGCAAAAACGGGTGGGCAATTTCGATGTACCTTTGCGTTTTTTTGGTTTGGAATCAATACAAAATCGAACCCAGGTGGTTGCCTTTTATTTTGAAAGCTGCCGGAATGGGTGGGTTGGTTGTTTTGCTTGTAATGTTCCGGGCGGGGACAGCTGAAAATCCCGGGTGGCTGATCCCGGGCTGGTGGGGAATTTTAGGCCTGATTGGCTGGGGATATCTGGTGGCTGCCCTTGTGCATTTGTTTGTTTCCGGAAATATGCTGAAGACCGGACTTTGGCTGCTTGTTTTTATTCTGCTCAATATTTTGTCGCAGCTAAATTTGCTGAGTTTTCCGGATGGATTAAACCCCGTTTTTGGTGTTCTTTTGGAAGGAAATACACCATCCATTGTAATAGCGGGCTTGTTTTTTAGTCTTCTTTTGCTGAAATACGGAAAAGCCCGTTTCAGAATTTTTATTCCGGTTGCAGTGGGTTTGGGAATTTTATTCCTGGTACTGGGATTTTTTCTTCGTCAGTGGTTTATCATTTCAAAAATTTTGGGAACACCAAGCTGGGCCTTTATATGCAATGGGATCAGCATTCTTCTGTTTGTGGTTCTTTTTCTGCTTGTGGATGTTTGGGGAATCAAAAAGTGGAGTATGGTTTTTGTTCCTGCCGGGCGGAATTCTTTAACAACCTATCTCGCCCCCGATATTTTGTATTATTCAATCTGGATGACAAGTCTCCCGGTTTTCTTTTACAAAACAACGGAAAATCCATTGCTGGCTGTCGCGGGTTCGCTTGGCTGGGCATTGTTAATGATTGGTTTTGCCGCGGGTCTATCCCGTTTGGGAATCCGGCTGAAATTGTAAATCAGTTTTTGTACCTTGTACCATAAATTTCAAAAATTATATAAAGATGAACCGAACGGTATTCTTACTTGGAACGTTGATTTCCATTGCGTTATTTTCCTGTAAACCCAAAGTGATAACTCTTGAATCGCTGCTTGATGAAATGACCGACAGAACGGTTGTAACCCGGTTTCCGCAGCAGCATTACACCTTAAAACAGTTTAGCAGCTACGACCGGAAATCGGTTTCGCCTGATGATAAAGACTGGTGGGCAAATGCAGATTATACCCAGTTTATACGCGAAGAAGAAAACAACGGACGTCGAGAGTTTGTATTGTTTGATGCCGATGGTCCAGGAGCTGTGGTTCGTTTCTGGATGACTTTTGCAGGCGAAGGAGCTATTGACGGAACACTGCGGATTTATATTGACGGGAATGAAACTCCCGTGATGGAAGGAAATGTTCTTGATATTTTAAGCGGAACACAGCTGGCGCCCGAACCACTGGCTGTTTCTGTTTCGCCCGAAACCGAGTACGAACGGCGCGGACATAATTTGTATCTTCCGGTTCCGTATGCCGGGCACTGTAAAATCACCTACCAATGCGATGCGGTTACAATTGAAGAAAACCGTCGGCGCCCCAGCATCTATTACAACATATGTTACAGAACCTACGAACCGGAAATTCGGGTGGAAAGTTTTTCAAAAGAAGTGTTGTCGCAGGCAGCCGGTAAAGTGGAACAAACTGCCCGGGTACTGTTAAATCCGTTGTTGCCGGAAGGTGAAAGTGTTGAAAGTACAAAGGTGCTTCAGCCCGGAGAAGAGATATCGCTGGAAATCAACAGAAAAGGAAAAACCATTTCAAAAATTGAAGTAAATCTGGGAGCAAACAATATCAACCAGGCGCTTCGTTCAAGTGTGTTGGCCATTTCGTTTGACGGAAATCAAACGGTTTGGGTTCCGGTGGGCGATTTCTTTGGAACCGGTTACCAGGTTTTTTCTTCTGAAACCTGGTATTCTGCTGTGGATGAAAGTGGCAGAATGGAATCGTTCTGGTTGATGCCGTTTCAAAAAAATGCTGAAGTAAAACTGATTAATTATGGCGAACAAACGGTTGAAGTTGAGGCAAAAGTTGTTTTTACAGACTATAAATGGACAAGGGAAAGCATGTACTTTGGCGCTTCATGGCATGAATTTAACCGGGTGCAAACCGCCAAAGATTCAACGCTGGAAAATCATGAGTGGCATTATGATGTGAACTATGTTGATGTTCAGGGACAAGGAATGTATGTTGGCGATGCGCTTACGGTTTTTAATACTGCCGATGCCTGGTGGGGTGAAGGCGATGAGAAAATATTTGTTGACGGGGAAACTTTTCCGTCGTGTATTGGTACCGGAACCGAAGATTATTACGGCTATGCATGGTGCCGGCCTGAAAAATTTACGCACCCTTTTATTGCACAGCCAACCGGAGCAGGGAATTTCCATCCCGGGATGACGGTAAATATGCGCTACCGAACTCTGGATGCCATGCCTTTCAGTGAAAAAATAAGTTCGAATATTGAAATGTGGCACTGGGTGAAAACCCGTATAAATTATGCAATGACAGCCTATTGGTATGCAAAACCCGGTTTCAGTATAAATATTGAACCTGACATTAAAAGTGTAAAAGTTCCTGTGGCTTTAAAACGTGCTGATATTTATCAGCCGGTAGTTGGCGCTGATGGAAAAATGGAAGGTGAGAACCTGGAAGTTATAAATGTGTCTTCAGGCGAGATTGGTATTCAGGAAGGAGAATTTGGCTGGAGCGGGAACCGGCAGCTTTGGTGGCAAAATGGAAGCGAAGGAGCTGAACTTACTACAAAATTTATTATAAATGAAACCGGAAGGTACAAAGTAAATGCTCATCTTACCAAGGCTGTTGATTATGGAATTGTTCAACTGTATTTTAACGGAGTTGCCTGTGGCCGGCCGGTAAATTGTTATTATAAAAATGAGGTAGTTCCGTTTGCAGTTGATCTTGGAACACATCTGTTTAGTAAAGGAGAAAATATTTTATCTATAAAAATTACCGGATCAGATAAAAATGCCAAACCGGGCAATATGGCAGGAATCGATTTTATAGGCTTTCAGAAATTGTAACCGTTTTTTTGCAGCCAAGTTGGGAATGAGTTCTTTTCAACTGATTCAGCGATCCTTTAAACGGGGAACCTGTTTTTGTAATTTCAAATTTTGGGTGAAAAAATAAAGCATAAAAAGAATTGTTTTATTTCTTTTTATGCTTTGTTTTTTGTTCCGGAAGGCTGGTTATTCAAAAAAAGGAAACAATTCTTTGATTTCCTTGTCTGAAGGCCGGCGGCCGTATTCACATATTTCAAAAGCTTCTGCCATTTTTACATGGCTTCCTTTTTCTTCCCCATACCATTTAATCAGGCTTTGTTTTACATTGTCTTTTATGCGGGGGCTTCTCCATTTGGCAAGCCATTCCAGTCTTTCTTCCTTGCCTTGCGGAACCTGATCGAGGGTTCCGTTTGTCCAGGGCAACCATTCAAAAAACTGCGATTCGTGCGCCGACATGGCATAAATTTTCTGGTCGAATACGTCCGTAATATCAACGGCAATATCAGCTTCAAAAGGATAAGGTTTTTGGAAATTGTCTTCGGTGTATAAAAATACCGGGTTTCTTTTCAGTGGTGGGGTATCGGGCGCCACGTTGGGCACAATTACCATGTAGGCGGCATCCTGAATAAGAATGGCTGTATTCCGGTGGTCGGGGTGATAATCGTTGGGGCGCGGGCCAATTACCACATCGGCTTTCCATTCCCTGATCATCCGTATCAGCTCCAACCGCACGGGAAGGGTTGGCATCAGCTCACCGTCATGGTTGTCCAGAACTACATATGTAACACCAAACCTTTTACCGGCTTCCTGCGCTTCGGCCCGGCGGATTTTGGCAAGAGCGCCTCCGCCTTTTTCATGGTGTCCTGCATCGCCGTTGGTTACCGAGATAAAAAGAACATTATGACCCGCTTTGGCAAATTTTATGGCCGTTCCTCCGGCATCAATATCACAATCGTCGGGGTGTGCACCAATTACAACTATGTTTGTGGACGATGCATAAATGGAAGCAAAAAAGATGGAAATCATTAAAATGAATAGCTTTTTCATAGGCTTAGGTTTTAAAAATAAGTTTTTAAAATTCGTTTATCAATAATTTAAAAATAGATAAAAATTGATAATATTGGTACTTATGGTGCATTTTCTTTTAAAATGAAAATCATCAGGTAATAATCTTGTGTTCATTTGATTTTAGCACCTAATTAATTTTCCATTTTTTGTGTCTTTGTGTCCTTGATTCCCGAATTAAAAACAACATTACGGAGGGAACGCTCAGGGAATGAATTTATGATTTTGGTAATCAGTATTATAAGCACAAAATCTCCGGTTTTTATAATCGTATGTTTTATTTTGTATAGTTATGTTCTATAGAGAATTACGAATTGAAATGCAGGTTTAAACGTGACATTTGTCACGTTTATATAGACAGAGACCTTTATTTTTGTGAGTTTTTGATTTTAAAAATGAATTATCGTGTTGAATATTCGAATAATTGTGAAAAAATGTTAATTCCTTAATTTTTTTAATATTTTCGTAAAGTGAATTTATTGTCTGTTTTTAGTTAATTAAATTTAATTATTAAAAATTTATCTATGAAAAAAATTGCGCTAATGCTGTTTGGTATTGCCTTGTTTGGCGTACTGGTAGTTGAGGCCCAGGTAAGAAGCATTTCCGGGACTGTAACAAGTACCGAAGATGGTTCTACAATACCGGGTGTTTCAATCAATTTGAAAGGTACCACAATGGGTACAATCACTAACATTGACGGTGTATTTAACCTTGAGGTTCCCAATGATGCCCAAACCCTTGTATTTTCATTTGTAGGTATGAAAACCGTTGAAGTACCAATTGAAGGGCAAAGTGTATTTACGGTACAAATGAGTCCTGATATTTTGGGTATTGATGAGGTTGTGGTGGTTGGTTATGGTACAGCAACCAAACAATCATTTGTGGGTACAGCTACCACAATTAAGAATGAAAACATGCAAAGTAAAGCGGTATCAAACGTTTCACAGTCACTGGCTGGTGAGGCCGCAGGGGTTCAGGTAATCAATACCTCCGGCCAACCGGGTAGCGAGGCCACTATCCGTATCAGGGGTTTTGGTTCTGTAAACGGTAACCGGAGTCCGTTGTATGTGTTGGATGGAGTTCCTTACGACGGTTCACTGAATGCAATCAACCCCAATGATATTGAATCTACAACCATTCTTAAAGATGCAACTGCAACAGCCATTTACGGTTCGCGTGGTGCCAACGGGGTTATACTTTTAACCACAAAATCAGGGAAAGCCGGCGAGTCGGTTATTGAAGCCGATGTAAAACGCGGGGTAAACGTAAGTTTTCTGCCACGTTACAGTACCATAAAATCGCCTGAGGAATATATTGGTTTAAGCTGGGAATCATTATACAACAGGGGTTGGGCCACCGGAGCAGCAGACCCGGCAGCTTACGCAAACGCCAACCTTTTTTCCGGCTCTGGAATAAATCCGAAATATAATTTATGGAATGCCACAGATGGTTCACAGCTTATCGACCCTGTCACCCATATGGTAAAAGACGGTGTCACCAGAAAATATGATCCTGAAAATTGGGAAGATTATGGTTTTCAAAGCTCATCGCGCACAGAAGCCAACCTTACATTACGCGGCGGTTCTGAAACAACAAAATATTTTACTTCTTTCGGATTTTTAAATGATGTTGGGTATATCATCAACTCCGATTTTAAACGCTACAACGCAAACATTAACCTGCAAAGTACAATCAGGCCATGGCTTTCAACCACAGCCAAAATG
>JAFGDX010000476.1 GCA_016931875.1 Prolixibacteraceae bacterium | reverse complement strand
TTTGGGAAGGAACTGATCCTGATTTGTGGAACAACGCCAGATACCTGGTTTGCGAAATCTGGCACGACAATGATTTTAGCGCAGTAATAAATGTTGAATTTTACCGGGACGAAAAAGGAGACGGAAACATTGTAACACAAAGCGGAACTACCGTGGGAGATGAAACGGGAACTCCGCGAATGTCGGCCAAAATAGGAGTGTTGCCTAAGTTGAAAACAAAAATGGTTTTCCCGCTTGAACATCTGAACGGACAGGAGATTTTTATGCGGCGTTTCCCCCGCCAGTTAAAAGGAACAGTTTTGGGAAACCGGATGAAACCCGAAGAAACAGCAAGGGTCGTACTTCGTTTTGGCCCGTGGATGGAACCGCATTTTGTTCCTCAGTTTGAAGTTGCAGCAGTGTATTTAAGCGCTGAAGAACCACAACCGTTTTCGCCGGTAACAGAGCCGGTGGTGGATGAATTTGGGCAGTGGACCATAAAAAACTGGCCCGGGAAAATTCAAAATGAAAGCGAACTGAAGGCCTTGCTGGAAGGACAACTGACTTCAGCAAAAACAGCATCGTTCCCTGAAAAATGGAGCAAATATGGTGGATGGAAAGAAAAAAAGCTGGAAGCAAGCGGCTTCTTTCGTACCCATAACGATGGGAACCGCTGGTGGCTGGTTGATCCCGATGGTTATGCATTTGTATCGGTGGGTGTCGATTGTATGGGCAGCAATGCTTCTGGTGTAAGTTCGGGGCAGGAAGATTTATTTGCCTGGCTTCCCGACAAAAATGATGAGTTATACAAAGATGGAATTTCCGGGCGCGGTGAGTACACACAGGTTGATTTTTACCGATTCAATTTTATGCGGGTTTTTGGTGAAAAATGGCGCGAAAACTGGGAAACCATTACATCAGGACAAATTCGTGAGTTTGGAATCAACACCATCGGGAACTGGTCGGATATTGAATATGCACGAAAAGCCCAAATTCCGTATGTTCTTCCCCTGTCGCGTTTCCCGTCTACCGAAGTGCAGTTGTACCGCGACTTTCCGGATGTGTTTGCCGATGAATATACAAACAATGCAAAAGAGTTTGCTCAGCAACTCAGCGAATACAAAAATGACCCGTATTTAATCGGCTATTTTCTACGGAACGAACCCAACTGGGCTTTTGGTGCACACGACATTGCTTTCGAAATGTTTGCAACCACACAACCTTCGGCTTCAAAAAATACCTTTGCCAACTGGTTGTCACAACAATATTCTTCCATTGCTGAATTCAATCAAAACTGGAATCTTAAGCTTCCTGATTTCGAATCCGTCACACAACAGGTTTTCAACGAGTATCCTTCTGAAAAAGCAAAAGAAGATTTCTGGAAGTTCTCGGAGATTTTAGTTGCAAAATATGTAAATGTTCCGTGCGATGAAGTTGAAAAAGTGGACCCGAACCACCTGAATCTGGGAATGCGTTACGCCTGGATGAGTTCCGATTTATTGTACAAAGCCGGCGAACGGTTTGATGTGTTTTCTATTAACGGGTATGGAAATCCGGCGCCACCCGAAACCGCAGAAATTGCCCGAATCAGTGGGAAACCGGTTATGATTGGCGAATTTCATTTTGGTGCCACCGACCGCGGTTTGCCGGCCACCGGAATTCAGGGAGCACTGAGCCAAACCGACCGTGGGAAAGCCTACCGCTATTACATTGAACAGGGACTGGCACGCCCCGAATTAATCGGAATGCATTACTTCCAGTGGCTCGACCAGCCGGTTTTTGGCCGTTTCGACGGAGAAAACTACAACATCGGGTTAATGGATATTTGTAATAATCCGTATAATGAACTGATTGAAGCTGCAAAACTCACCCACAACAAAATGTATGAAGTAGCCAGCGGGATTGAACAACCATTTGATGAAGTAATTGAAAAAATTCCACCAATTCATTATTAAGAAAATGAAACAGTTAATCGTATTTTTAATCGCATTTTCATTGCTGAATTTTAGTTGTAATTCGCAATCAGAAACCAATCAAATTAATAAAGCGGTAGAAATTATCGTAAATCCTGAGCTTACTTTTCAAACCATACACAATTTCGGCGCTTCCGATGCATGGAGCTGCCAGTTTGTGGGAAACTGGCCCGACGCACAAAAAAACGAGGTGGCTGATTTACTTTTTAGTTTGGAGGAAAATGAAGACGGTTCTCCCCGGGGGATAGGCCTGAGTTGCTGGCGTTTTAACATTGGGGCGGGAAGTGCCGATATGGAAGACAAAACCGGAATTGATGATCCGTGGCGACGGGCCGAATGTTTTTTACAGCCCGACGGAACTTACAACTGGCAAAAACAGAGAGGGCAACGCTGGTTTTTACAGGCGGCAAAAAAACGCGGTGTGGAAACGTTTATCGGGTTTGTAAACAGCCCGCCGGTGTTGCTGACAAAAAACGGAAAAGCATTTTCTTCAGGAGGAAATTCAATGAATCTGACCCAGGAAAACCTTCCAAAATTCAGCCGGTTTTTAATAGAAGTCACAAAAAATATTCAAAAAAATGAAAGTGTTTTATTTGATTATATATCACCGGTAAACGAGCCGCAGTGGGATTGGAAAGGCGGACAGGAAGGTTCGCCGTGGAGAAACAATGAAATTGCACAATTGTGCCGCATTTTGGGACCCGATTTAAAAAACGCCGGGCTTGCAACCCAAATTGAAATTCCGGAGGCAGGCCAGCTCAACCATTTTTATGAAAAAGCCAACGATACACAACGTGGTTTTCAGGTGAAGGAATTCTTTTCGCCAGCCGCTGAAAATTATGTGGGCGATGTTCCGAATTTGGCGCATAAAATTGCCGGGCACAGTTACTTCACCACAACAAACGATAAAGTTCTGAAGGAAGTAAGAACAAAGGTTAAAAATGAAATAGACAATGTGGATCCAACGCTGGAGTTTTGGATGAGCGAATTTTGCATTTTGGGCGACAATGATGGGTTTAAAGGAAACGGCCGCGATTTGGGCATGGAAACGGCTCTTTTTGTAGCCAACGTTATTCATGCTGATTTAACCGTTGCCAACGCCTCTGCCTGGCACTGGTGGCTGGCGGTAAGCCCTTACGATTTTAAAGACGGTTTGGTTTACATCGACAAAAGTGAAACCGGCGGATCGGTTTACGATTCAAAACTGTTGTGGGGACTGGGTAATTTTTCGCGCTTTATCAGGCCCGGAGCAAAACGTATTTTTGCTGAATGTGATGAGGAAAACAACATAAAAACTGCCGCATTTAAAAACAAAAACGGCGAGGTAATTTTGGTTATCATCAACCCAGGTGAAACGCAAAAAGAAATTCAGTTGCATGGAAATGAAATCCAAAAAAACCCGGTTAAAATTTATGAAACATCGGCAACAAAAAGCCTGGACCTTGTAACCAGCATTGCCGCCGGCAAAAATTTTACAGTTCCTGAACACAGTATATCAACCCTTGTAATTGCCCGGTAATTCAATTTTATTTTTCGTTTATTGAATGTAACTTTGGCGCAAATTCAAAACCATGGAATTTCGGAATTATGCATATGTTTTGCTGCTGCTTGTATTTTTTGCGGTTCCGGCCGGCATAACCCTGAAACGGAGTGACGGGTTTGTTGGAAAGCTAAAATACCTTTTACCCGCCATGCTTTTTTCCGGAGCAATTTTTATCCTCTGGGACATTCGTTTTGCCGAACTTGGCATCTGGAATTTTAACTCCGATTTTGTTTTGGGAATTTCACTAAAAAACCTGCCGCTGGAAGAGTGGTTGTTTTTTTTGGTTGTCCCGTTTTTTAGCGTCTATATCTACGAAATTCTAAAAACCAGACTGCTGCAGGTCAGGCAGCCAAATATTTTTGTTGCTATCAGCCTGGTTTTACTGGTAATGTATGCTTTGCTTGCTTATTTCTTTCGGCGCAACCTGTACACTTTTTTTACTTTTTTCCTGCTAACCATCTATTTTGGGTACACCATTTTCAGAAATAATTTTAAACAAAATTACCCGCGTTTTTATCTTTCGTTTCTGTTTGCCGTCGTCCCATTTCTGATTTTAAGAGGAATTTTAACCGCCTTGCCCGTGGTAACTTTTAACACCGAGCACATTGTAAATATTCATATTTTTTCTGTTCCGGTTGAAGATTTGGGCTATTTTTTCCTTCTTCACCTGATGAATATTACCATTTTTGAATATTTACGAATAAGACAGTTTTATTAGCCGTTTAAACCTTTTGAATATGATTTTTTTCTATAAAGCCGGAATCTGTTTCTATTTTCTGATGGCCCGTTTTTCAGCGTTGTTGAACGAGAAAGCACGCTTGTTTGTAAAAGGAAGAAAAAACTGGCGCAAAACCCTTT
>JAFGDX010000475.1 GCA_016931875.1 Prolixibacteraceae bacterium | reverse complement strand
CCGGAGTTTGGCATTAAACTCACATCGGCCATTCCTGTAATTTCCGATAAATCGCGCCGCAATTCCTCCATCATTTCATGGTAACCGCGCGCCTGATTTTTTGGAACAAACGGATGAATTCCGTTGAACTCAATCCAGCTTAGCGGAAGCATTTCGGTAGCTGCATTGAGTTTCATGGTACACGAACCCAGCGAAATCATGGAGTGCGTCAACGAAATGTCTTTATGTTCCAGCCTTTTGATGTACCGCACCATTTCAGTTTCCGAGCGGTATTTGTTAAATACCTCCTGGGTCATAAATGCCGAAGTTCGGGCAAATCTTTTATCGATTGGGTAATTGCCGGGATATTCATGAATTACCGGCCAGCGTTTGTTAGCTGCTTTAGCAAATACTTCCAGAATCCAGTTAATATCTTCCCGGTTAGTGGTTTCGTCGATGCTGATTCCCACTTCTCCGTTTTCAAAATACCTGAAATTCATTTCCAGTTCCAGCGACAACCACTCAATATCTTCGTGTTTCACATGTTTTGGCAATGCAAAACGAATGGTATCAAAATAGTTCCGGTTTAACTGTTTGTATCCCAGTTTTTCTATTTCTTCACTTAAAAAGGCAGCAATATTGTGTACCCGCCCGGCAATGTTTTTAATTCCTTCCGGACCGTGATACACCCCAAAAAAACCAGCCATTGTTGCCAAAAGTGCCTGTGCCGTGCAAATATTCGAGGTAGCTTTTTCACGTTTAATATGTTGTTCGCGGGTTTGCAGCGCCATTCGTAAAGCGCGGTTTCCGTGAATATCTTTTGTAACGCCTATTATTCTCCCGGGCAAACTGCGTTTAAAGGCTTCTTTTGCAGCAAAAAATGCGGCATGTGGCCCTCCGTATCCCATTGGCACACCAAAACGCTGGCTGTTTCCAAACACAATATCAGCATCCCACTCTCCGGGCGGAATTAAAATGGACAACGACAGTAAATCGGCAGCTACGGCTACTTTTATTTCTTTTTCGTGGGCTTGTTTTACCAATTCCGAATAATCCACAATTTCTCCTTCGGAATTTGGATATTGAACCAGTACCCCAAAAACATCCTCTGTAAATTCAAATGCATCTTTGGGTTGAATCCGAAGTTCGATACCCAGCGGATTTGCCCGTGTTTTTAACACATCGTGAGTTTGCGGCCACATTTTTTCATCCACCAAAACCACATTTACTTCGTTTTTCACCATCTGGCGCGAGCGCAGGTTCAGCATCATAATCATGGCTTCAGCCGCCGCAGTTGCTTCATCGAGCAGCGAGGCATTTGCCATTTCCATTCCGGTTAATTCGCAAACCATTGTCTGAAAATTCAGCAACGCTTCCAGTCTTCCCTGTGATATTTCAGCCTGATACGGTGTATATGAGGTGTACCAAACCGGATTTTCAAGCACATTCCGAAGGATAACTGCCGGGGTAATGGTATCATAATATCCCATCCCGATGTAGGTATTGAAAACCTTGTTTTTCGCCGCCAGACTTAAAATCTTGCGGTAGTATTTCCGTTCGGTTAAACCTTCCTGTAATTTTAGCGGTTTTTTTAACCTGATATTTGCGGGAACAGTTTGGTTAATCAGTTCATCCATTGATGAAACACCAACTGTTTTGAGCATCTTTTTCACATCGTCTTCGCGCGGACCAATGTGGCGGGTTACAAAATTATCGTAAGGCATCTATCTGTTTTATTTATAATGAATTATTTGCAAGTATAAAATATCCGGTATTTGTAAAAAATGATTTTAAACCACAAATCAAAACCAAGATTATTTTCCTTTATTCAGATTAAAAACGGGTTGTTTGTTTTTTCAAATCCCAGCAGGGTTTCGGGGCCGTGGCCACAGTACACTTTTGTTTCGCCGGGCAAAACAAAAAGTTTCTCTTGAATGGCTGAAATTAACTGCTGGTGATTTCCACCGGGCAAGTCGGTACGACCAATGCTGCCGTAAAAAAGCACATCCCCGCCCATCAAAAAATTATTTTCGCTGTTATAGAACACCACGTGCCCTGGTGAATGCCCCGGCACATGAATTATTTTCAATTCAGAGTTTCCAAAAGTTATTTTTTCGCCTTCATTAAAAAAAATATCGATTGGGCGTACCGGGTTCATATCAAAACCAAACATTTGCCCCTGGTCAACCGCGCGTTCTATCCAAAAAGCATCATCGGGGTGTGCGCACAGCGGAATGCTATACTCGTTTCGTACAAATTCCACGCCCATTATATGATCGAAATGGCAGTGGGTATTGGCAATTTTTACCGGGGTAAGATTGTTTTCTGAAATATATTCCCTGATTTCATCATATTCCTCATCGTAAAAATAACCGGGGTCGACAAAAATACATTCGCCGGTTTCATCAGAAAGGATAAAGGAATTTTCCTGCAGCGGATTAACAACAAACTTTTTAATTTTTATCATAACTACGAATTTACCGTTCCTTTTAACAAAGGAACAAAAACAAATCCTCCATGTTTTTCGGTTTTGAACTCATTTTCAGAAATCCGGATTACTACTGTCATTTCCTGTCGTTTTTCGGTCCCCACCGGAACCACTAAACGTCCGCCAACTTTAAGCTGGTTTTTTAAATCTTCAGGGATAAAAGGAGCGCCTGCCGTAACCAAAATCTTATCGAAAGGGGCAAAAGCTGGCAAACCTTTGTAACCGTCGCCAAAAAAACATGCCGGATGATACCCTATTTCGGGTAAAAACGACTGGGCCTTCAGGTACAATTCTTTTTGGCGTTCGATGGTAAAAACTTTGGCCCCCATTTCGAGCAAAACGGCTGCCTGATATCCCGAACCGGTTCCCACCTCAAGAATTTTATCGTTCTTTTCGACCTGAAGCAATTGGGTTTGAAAAGCCACCGTGTAGGGCTGTGATATGGTTTGCCCGGCACCGATAGGAAATGCCTGGTCTTTGTATGCAAAATTTATGAATGTACTTTCCATAAAAAGATGCCGTGGAACCTTTTCAATGGCCTCCAAAACCTGCTCATTGCGGATACCTTTGATTTTTAATCCGGCAGCCAGTTTTTTCCTCATTCCGCGGTGTCTCAGATCATCATTCATTCCCCATCAAAAAAAATACGGTACTAAAATAACCTAAATCCGGCTGATTCCTATTGAAAGCATCTTTTTCAATATTAACATTTAACGTTGATAAGTTCTTTTCAGTGAAAGAAAAACAGAGGATTTTGAACTTTATATTTGTAATATGCTGAACATTGGACTCATAGGAAAAACAGAAATTTTGGAACCGCATGTAAAGCGAATCCAAAAAATAAAAGGTGTAAATATTGTCGGGAAAACTTCTGTAGGAACAGATACACGGTTAAACAGTTTTCATTTTTCAATTCCCGAAATCAACCGGATAGAACTGATTGAAAGAGCCGACATTATTGTGATGGACAACTCATCGATTTTGCCTTTTAAATTGCTGTGCGACATTGTAAAAAAATCGAAACATATTTTTACAACTGAATATCTGAGCCTTACCATCGACGAATGTTCACAATTAAACAGCCTTGCAAACGAGTCAGGCTCAGTTATCCAGGTCACCAACCCGCATTATTTTACTCCGGCTGTTCAGTGGCTGAACAAGCACCTTATTGCACCTACATTTATTGATATTTCTTACCTCACCGGAGAAACAATTACTGACAGTACTTTGATTTCGCTTTTACTGATGCTGATCGGGACCACCGGGATAAGCCCCCGAAAAATTGGCGCTGTTACATTCCGGACAAAGGCCACTGAATCAAAATTTAACAACGTGAGGCTGGAGTTTGGCGATGCTTCGGTAGTAAATATCAACTACGGAAATCTGCCCCCCCTCAACGAGTTTAAAATCAAATCCTATTCACCCGGGCAATTTGTTACACTAAATTTTTCGAACAAAACCTTTCAGTGCAACAATCAGCCCATCGATTTTTCAGAATATACATCGGTAAATGAAATCGAAAGTTTTCTGCAAACCATTCAGAAAAAGTCAAAACAAATCAGCAATATAGAAGATTATTTGATTGTTTTGCATGCGGTTCAGAAAATCAACAAAAAGATTACACAATTTTCAACGGTTTAAGTGCGGTAAAAAACTATTTTTGCGGCAATAATTTTGTCTGGTTAACGTTTCAATATTGCATTTGCAAAATTACCAGACTTAACCAGTAGAGAATGAACAAAAAAAAGCAGGTTGTAAAATACTTGATTTTTGATTTTTTAGCCGCTGCACTTAGTTGGACTTTCTTTTTTATTTACCGGAAACTGGTAATTGAACCTCAACGATTTGGCATCGATATTCCACTCGAATTTACCAACCGCTATTTTCTGGGTTTATTGTTAATTCCAGCCTTCTGGATTACGTTCTATTACATCACGGGATTTTACAAAAATATTTTCCGCCGTTCGAGGCTGATCGAGCTCGGACAAACATTTTTAACCGCCTCGGTGGGTGTGGTTATTATTTTCTTTGCTCTGATCCTGGATGACTTTATCACTTCGTATAAAGATTATTACGAGCTGTTTTTTACACTTTTTGCACTGCACTTTTTTCTTACCTATCTTTTCCGGCTACTTCTTACCACACGCACCATTCACCGTATTCACAAACGCGAAATCGGTTTTAACACACTGATTATCGGAAGCAATGAAAAGGCGGTAAAAGTGTACAACGACATGATGAGCCAGGAAAGACCAGCCGGAAACCTGTTTGTCGGTTTTGTTGGTGTGGAAAACAACAACGACACGCTTTTAAGCGATTATATTCCAAAATTGGGGAGTGTAAAAGACCTGACCAGTATTATTGAAAAGAAACAAATTGAAGAAGTGATTATTGCCCTGGAAACCGTTGAACATAAAAGGTTAAGCGATATTCTTACTATTATTGAAAACCGGCAGATAACCATTTGGGGAATTCCCGATTTATACGATTTTCTCTCGGGAACAGTAAAGGTAAATACCATTTACAGCAATCCGCTGATTAAAATTTCCAACGGATTAATGCCCGGGTGGCAGGAAAATACCAAACGGCTGATTGATGTTTTGTTTTCGTTGATTGCCATGATTTTGTTTTTCCCGGTATTTGCAACACTGGCCATTATCATCAAATCTACCTCAAGAGGGCCCGTTATTTACAAGCAGGAACGGGTTGGCCGGTTTGGGAAACCCTTTAAAATTTATAAACTAAGAAGTATGGTGTTTAATGCCGAAAACGGAACACCTGAACTTTCCAACGAAAACGATGAACGGATAACCAAAGTAGGGCGGTTTATGCGAAAAACCCATCTTGATGAAATCCCGCAATTTATAAATGTTATAAAAGGTGAAATGTCGCTGGTGGGACCACGGCCGGAACGAAAATACTACATCGACCAGATTGTAAAAAAAGCGCCGCATTATACCCACCTGCACAAGTTGCGCCCGGGAATAACTTCGTGGGGGCAGGTAAAATACGGCTATGCATCAAATGTAGAGGAAATGCTGGAACGTTTGCCTTTTGATATGATGTACCTGAAAAACATTTCGCTGTACATCGACTTTAAAATACTGATTTATACGCTAATGGTGAGTTTTAAAGGAAAAGGAAAATAGAAAGTCTTGCCTTTTTTCCTTTTGCTTTCAATAAATTCTTTCTCTGTTCTTCATTTTTGATGCATCAATATTCCAAAATGGTTTAGCTTACCTTTTTTTGAATGCGTTGGAAATAATAAATAACTACTGAAAAGATGGCCAGCAACACCGAAATCACCACAAACGAAACCCCGATTCCAAAATTATCTGCTACCAGACCAAAAACAAATGCCAGCACAGAGGTAAAAATTGTTCTCAACTGCGACTGTGCCGATAAAACCGAAGTTAAAATTTCGTTGGGGACATTATCGGAAATATAGCCAGTTAATACTGGTTTTCTGACATTTTCAACCAAATAAATCCCAATAAAAGCGACCAAAGCCACCACCCACATTTCGCGCGTGTAAAAAAATCCGGTAACCGCCCCCAGAAAAAAACCAAATAACAATGTAGCAAATGGAACATCAAATTTCTTTTTCGATTCCAGTTTTGAAGCATATTTTGACGCCCACGATGTAGCCAGGTAAATCAGAAAATAAATAACACCGATAATAATGCCATTCCTTTTTTCATTTTCATGATGAACAAATACCGGAACAATCAGAGCCACACTTGCCATTAATGGCTGAATATAATCTTTTATCGCTTTTAAATAGGCCGAATGAAGTGCTGCGGTATTTATTATTCGAAATACTTTGGGCCGTTTTATTACCAACACCAGTGATTTTACCATAAAAACAAAACCGCTTTTCCCGCTTTCTGTCGTCTCCTCCCTTGAATGATTCAGTTCCTTCGGATAGGACAGGATGAGAAGCAGGTTGACCAGGTACGGTACAATGGAAAACAGAAAAATATACTGGTACGACCCGCTGTAAAACACAATAGCCCCTGCAATAAGCGACGAAATTGCCGAACCCTTTTGCGACCACGACCGTGTGTGCCCGTAGTAACTTATTTTTTGATCCTCCCAGCGCTGCATTCGCAAATAATCCATTATAATCCCCTTGTGTGTGCCGCTGCGAAAAGCATCGCCAATGCCGTAAAAAATAAATGCAGCCAAAAACAACCAGAAATTTGCAGAAACAAAAAACACGGCAAACGAAACAATATAGGCCACAAATGAGCCCATCAATGCATTCTTTCTTCCGTAAGTATCAGCCACTATGCCTGAAGGAATTTCAAAAATATTTATACAAACTTCCCTTACCGCATATAATATTCCTATTTCGGTGTACGACAATCCTTTTTCAACCAGAAAAAGAATAAAAAAAGCATCGAAAAACCGGAGATTCTTCAGGAACCCGTAAAAACTAAATTTGTAGTATTGTTTGTTTTTGATAAACGAACTCATTTCAAATGTTTCAACTGGTTTGACTTCACGTTAAAAATAGGGAACTAATTTGAATACTGTTTCGTTTCATCAACTGTTTGGCAAAAAGAAGTATCCGAAATTTACT
>JAFGDX010000474.1 GCA_016931875.1 Prolixibacteraceae bacterium | reverse complement strand
GAGTTCATTCACCGAAACAAACTCGGTAACCTTTAGTACTTTTTTCTGTTCGTTTTGCTTTTCAAGGTCAGCCTGCATTTTTTCGCTGGCTGCCGCCCGTTTGTCCCGGCGGTGTTTTGAACCTTTTGATTTTCCTTTGGCCGTTAAACGTGCCAGGGTATCTTTAATTTGTTTTTGAACGTCCTCTTCGTTCACCTCTTTTTTCAGAGGTCGTCTCTTTTTGCCCGCTTGTTTGTTAACCTGGAAATTGGATTTTGGCTTATCACCCTTTTTATCCTCAAAATTAATTCGCCCGGCATCTTTTGGAATTCGTTTTCTCCGCTTTTTATTGCCGCCTTGTTCCTGAGGTTGCTGTCTTTTATCCTTTTTCTCGGGCAAATCAATTTTACCCACTACGGTTGGTCCGTTCAGCTTGTTTACTTTTGCCCGAACAACTGTGTCTTCCTTTTGCTCCTTCTTTTCCTCTTTTTCCTGCACAACCGGTTTTTTCACGATTTTTTGTCTTAACCGTTCTTTCCGTTCTCTTTCTTTCTCCTCCCTCGACTTTTTTGCAGGACGGGTTCGCTGGTTGATGTTTTCGAGGTCTATTCTTCCTACTACTTTCACTTCATCAACCTTTGGAACGTCAGGTTCAACAATTTTTTCCGGAGCTTTCTCAGGCTCTTCCTTTTTTTCGGGTTTTTCAGGTTTTGCGGGTTCTGTTTCTTTTGGTTTTTCTTCAACTTTTTCGGGTTTTGGTTCTTCTTTTTTCTGAACCGGTTTTTCTTCTTTTTTGGGTTTACCGACCTGCTCCAGATCAATTTTTCCCACTACTTTTAATCCTTCTTCTTTGGCGGGTTTTATTTGTTCTGGTTCAGCGGGTTTTTCTTCTTCAACCTTTTTCTTTTCTTCGGGTTGAACCGGTTTTGGTTTCTCTTCAGTAACTTTTTTGGGCTCGGCCTTTTCTTTCACCGGTTCGTCTTCCTCAATAGAAATAACTTCTTTTTTGGGGCGTTGACTTTTCAAGCTGATCTTCTCCGATTCTTTTTTCAGGGAGATGTCAATTTTATATTCTTTTTCAAGAAGTTGAACTGCTTCTTCATCAACTTTAGTATTCGGATTTGAATCAATATCAAAACCTTTTTTATGCAAAAATTCCACAATGGTATGAATACCAACGTTAAATTCTCTTGCAAGTTTACTCAGCCTTATTGTTTTACCAGCTACCATAAAAAAATCTAATTTTTCTTAATCCAAATGCTAAAGTTTCAGTGTGCAATTTTAATAAAAATGAATTAACTGCACTTTAAATTTAGCTTATTATTCAAATTCCGACTTCAGAATTTTCAGCACATTGTCGATGGTCTCCTCCTCAAAGTCGGTTCTTTTAATCAATTCATTGCGCGGAATATTTAACACATTTTTTGCCGTATCGCAACCAATGGCCTTTAATCCGTCGATAACCCAATCTTCAATTTCGTCGACAAATTCATCGAGGTTTACATCTTCCTCATCTTCTTCCATTTCGCGGTAAACATCAATTTCGTAACCGGTTAGCTGACTGGCCAGCCTGATGTTTAAGCCTCCCTTACCAATGGCCAGCGAAACTTCCTCGGGACGAAGGTAAACTTCTGCTTTTTTATCGCTTTCAATAATTTTTATTGAATTGATTTTTGCCGGATTTAGTGCCCTTTTTATAAAGAGCTGAATATTTGAAGAATAGTTTATTACATCAATATTTTCATTTCGCAGCTCGCGCACGATTCCGTGAATCCGCGAACCTTTCATTCCCACACATGCCCCAACGGGGTCAATTCTTTCATCGTACGATTCAACAGCCACTTTTGCTCTTTCGCCGGGAACCCTTACAATTTTTTTAATGGTGATTAACCCATCGAAAATTTCCGGAATTTCGAGTTCGAACAAACGTTCGAGGAAAGCCGGTGCTGTTCTCGACAAAATAATAAGCGGGTTGTTGTTTCGCAATTCTACTTTGTATACAATGGCACGCACGGCGTCTCCTTTTCTGAAATAATCTGACGGAATTTGTTCCCCTTTCGGAAGAATAAGTTCGTTTCCTTCATCATCAAGAATTAGAATTTCCTTCTTCCAAATCTGATATACTTCGCCGGTTACAATGTCGCCAATTTTATTTTTATATTTCCCGTAAATATGGTCTTTCTCCAGTTCCATGATTTTACTGGCCAGGTTCTGCCGTAAATTCAAAATGGCACGACGTCCGAAATCGGCCAGTTTTACCTCATCGGTAACTTCTTCCCCAACTTCGTAGTCGTCATCTATTTTCAGTGCTTCAGTTAATGTTATCTGCAGGTTTGGATCTTCCAGTTCATCGTCGGCTACAACTTCCCGGTTTCGCCAAATTTCAAAATCTCCTTTATCAATGTTGATAATTACATCGAAGTTTTCATCTGTTCCGTAGTGCCTGATCAGCACACTGCGAAAAACATCTTCGAGCACACTCATCATGGTAACCCGGTCAATGTTTTTCAACTCTTTGAATTCGGCAAAAGTATCAATCAGGTTAATATTTTCCATCTTTCATCAGTTTATTTAAAAGTGATAACTGCTTTCGCACTATTTATATCATTATAATTAAATTTATACTCGCGAACTACCCATTGTTTCTTTTTGTGTCCTTCCACTTTTTCGCGTTTTGAGACCTCCAGCGCAAATTCATCGTCACCAACCTCTTTCAACACTCCGGTAAAATGCTCACCCGTTTTTGCATCCACCTCCACTTCGCGGCCTTTGTACTTTATGTACTGCTGTTTTACCTTAAAGCCTTCGGTTAATCCGGGTGATGAAACCTGCAACTCAAAATCTTCGGCTTCGCGATCCAAATTGTGCTCCACATTCCGGCTGATTTCGATACACTTTTCAATGGTTATCCCATCAAAACTATCGACAAAAACATTGATAACATTGTTTTTGCTTACCAAAACCTCCACAAGAAACATATTCTCGTCCAACTTTTCCTCAACCAGTTTTATTACTTTTTCCTTGTCTATCATTATTATTAGTAACAAAATAGGGAACCAGAGGTCCCCTAAAACAGGTTTTTCCAAAATCACCGCAAAAATAGTAAAATAATTGATTAATAAAAAAAATAGCCTTACATATAAAATCCTGATTTTAAAGAAATAATAATTACAGGGAAGTTGCCTGCAAAAACCGGTTTAGCGCCCGCCTTGCAGGTTATGGTTGCTTTTGCTTTTGAAAAAAACCCGTTTCCTGATTTACGAAAGTTTTGTACTTTTAACCTTTCAGAAGAATTAATTTGTGAATTCATTCCATGTAAATAAAAAGAAGATCATAAACGACCCTGTTTTTGGATTTATAAACATACAATCAGAGCTGGTTTACGATTTAATAGAGCATCCGGTTTTTCAGCGATTACGAAGAATAAAACAACTGGGGCTTTCGTTTCTGGTTTTTCCGGGCGCCAACCACAGCCGTTTTGAACACGCGCTGGGGACGGTGCATCTGATGAGACAGGCGATTTCCGTTCTTCAACTGAAAGGCCACGAAATTACCCCCGGGGAAGCCGAAGCAGTAACTGTTGCCATTTTGCTGCACGATATTGGGCATGCGCCGTTTTCGCATGTTCTGGAAAATACACTGGTTGAGATTCCACATGAAGAAATTTCGCTGCTGCTGATGGAAGAATTAAACCGTGAATTTAACGGAAAACTGGATTTGACCATTCAAATTTTTCAAAACCAGTACAAAAAAAAATTCCTGCATCAGTTGGTAGCCAGCCAGCTTGATATGGACCGGCTGGATTACCTGAGCCGCGACAGCTTTTTTACCGGAGTTACAGAAGGAGTGGTTGGAATTGACCGCATCATAAAAATGCTGAATGTGGTTGACGACCAACTGGTTGTGGATGTAAAAGCCATTTATTCGATTGAGAAATTTTTGATTGCCCGCCGTTTAATGTACTGGCAGGTCTACCTTCATAAAACCGTTATTTCGGCCGAATTCCTATTAATTAATGTTTTAAAACGGGCCAGAGAACTGGCTGCATCCGGCGAAACACTTTTTACAACTCCAACACTTCGGGTATTTCTGAACAACCATTTTACAAACAACGACTTTACAAACAATATTTCCACTGAAGGAAAAAATATATTGGAATGGTATACCTTACTGGATGATAATGATATTCTGACATCGGTTAAAGAATGGCAAAACCACACCGACCTGGTACTTTCGCTGTTGTCAAAAAGCATTATCAACCGGAAATTATTTAAAACAAAATTAGAACCAACACCGGTTTCAGAATCCTGGAAAGAAAAAATGCTGAACGAGATAACTGAAAATATAACCGGCGATAAAAAACTGGCGCCTTATTTTTTAATTACAGGCGAAATAACCAACAATGCTTTAAACCGCGACAGCGAAAATATTTTTATTCTTTTTAAGAACGGAAAGGTGAAAGATATCAGAAAAGCCTCGGACATAAACTTATCTGCCCTGACCAAAACCGTGAGGAAATATTTTGCCTGTTATCCTAAAGAATTGGACTTTTATTAGTTTAAACCTATATTTGCAACGCCAAAATAACAAATGAATGGAATTTAAAGCTACAGACATTGCCGCATTTCTCAACGGAGAAGTTGTTGGAAATGAGGATGTCAAAGTTTTCAATGTGTCGAAAATAGAAGAAGGTAAACCAGGTACGCTGACCTTCCTTGCCAACTTAAAATATGAACATCATATTTATGATACCGGGGCTTCAATTGTTTTAGTGAACAAAACTTTTGTACCCAAAAAACAAATATCGGCGACCCTAATTAAAGTTAACGATGCCTATCAGGCATTTGCATCACTGCTGGAACTTGTTCAGCAGACAAAATCTATTCAGAAAACCGGTATCGAACAACCCAGTTTTATCCATGAAACCGCCACGGTAGGCAATGATGCTTATGTTGGAGCCTTTGCCTACATAGGGAAAAACGCAAAAATTGGCAACAATGTAAAAATATATCCGCAAGCTTTTGTTGGTGAAAATGTAAGCATTGATGACAATTGTATTTTATATCCGGGCGTAAAAATTTACGACGATTGCCGGATTGGCAAACGATGTATTCTTCACGCAGGGGCTGTAATAGGTTCCGATGGGTTTGGTTTTGCCCCGCAGAACGACGGAACCTATAAAAAAATTCCACAGCTCGGAAATGTAGTTTTGGAAGATGACGTTGAAATTGGCGCCAATACAACCATCGATTGCGGAACGATGGAATCTACAATTATTCGAAAAGGTGTAAAACTGGACAACCTGGTTCAGGTGGCACACAACTGCGAAATTGGTGAGAATACAGTAATTGCAGGCCAGGCTGGAATGGCAGGAACCACAAAAATCGGAAAAAATTGCAAACTGGGCGGACAGGTTGGCCTGGCAGGGCATTTAACCATTGGAAACAATGTGCAGATTGGGGCCCAGTCGGGGTTATCCTCCTCGGTAAAAGACAACGAAATTCTGCTTATGACACCCGCATTCAATGTGAAAGACGCCGTAAAATCAGCCATCATCTTCAAAAAGCTCCCCGAACTTCGAAATGACGTAATTCAGCTCAAAAAAGAAATAAAATTATTGAAGCAAAGCAAGTAGCTTTTTCAAAGTAAACTTTGATATGACAGTAAAACAAAAAACGTTAGCAAAATCTTTCGAAATAAAAGGTGTAGGTTTACATACCGGTGTAAACGTAACCATGAAATTCCTGCCCGCCCCTGAAAACCACGGATTTAAATTTAAACGTGTTGATTTGGAAACCCAACCCGTAATTGATGCCGATGTGGACCTGGTGATTGATACTTCCAGAGGAACCTTACTCGAAAAAGACGGGGCACGTATTGGAACAATTGAACATACCCTGGCTGCTTTAACCGGGATGGACCTCGACAATGTTTTAATTGAGGTTGACAACGAAGAGGCCCCGATTATGGACGGAAGCTCAAAATACTTTGTGGAAGCCATTGCAAAAGCGGGGGTTGCTGAACAAAATGCGGAGCGGGAATATTTTGAAATTAAGGAGAAAATTGAAATCTACGACGAAAAATCGGATTCAAAAATTGTAGCACTCCCCGATGATGATTACCGGTTAAATATTATGATTTCGTTTCAATCGGAAGTACTGAACAATCAGTTCGCCACGTTGGAAACCATTCGCGATTTTAAATCCGAAATTGCCAACTGCCGGACATTTGTTTTTCTGCACGAACTTGAAATACTGATGAGCCAGAACCTCATAAAGGGAGGCGAACTCGACAATGCCATTGTTATCATCGACAAGGAAGTTGGGCAGGAAGAGTTAAACCGGCTGGCCGATCTTTTCAAGCATGAACGTGTTGAAGTGAAACCCCAGGGAATTTTAAACAACATTGATTTATATTTCGACAATGAATGTGCACGGCACAAATTACTTGATGTTATTGGCGACCTTGCACTCTGCGGAAAACGCATCAAAGGGCGAATTATTGCAAGCAAACCGGGGCACCGCCCCAATACATTGTTTGCTAAAGCGCTGAAAAAAGCCTACCAGGAAACAATAGACAACGCCCCTGACTATGATCCGAATTTACCTCCCTTGATGGATGTAAACCGGATTAAGGAATTTTTGCCGCACCGCTACCCGTTTTTAATGGTCGATAAAATTATATCGGTGACAGAAGACGAAGTAATCGGTGTGAAAAGTGTAAGCGTAAATGAACCTTTTTTTCAGGGACATTTCCCCGATGAGCCGGTAATGCCGGGTGTTTTACTGGTTGAAGCCATGGCCCAAACCGGCGGGCTTCTTGTACTTAGCCGGCTAAAAGGAAAATATTCCACCTATTTTATCCGGATTGATAATGTTAAATTCCGGAAAAAAGTTGTTCCGGGAGACACGTTGATTTTTAAATTAACTCTAAATTCGCCGATCCGAAGAGGGATTGCCAATATGAGAGGGGTTACCTACGTTGGAAATAAAGTAGTTGCCGAAGGAGAATTTATGGCACAAATTATAAAACAAACAGAAAACTAATATTTTAGAAGATATATTATTATGAAACAACCGTTAGCATATGTGCACCCCGATGCAAAAGTTGCAGACAATGTGGTTATCGAACCATTTGTTTCCATCGACCACAATGTTGAAATAGGCGAAGGTACCCGAATCGGTTCAAGTGTAACAATACTTCCGGGAACACGAATTGGAAAAAACTGCAATATTTTCCCGGGGGCCGTAATTGGCGCCATTCCTCAGGATTTAAAATTCAGGGGCGAATATACAACGGTGGAAATCGGAGACAACAATACCATCCGCGAGATGGTTACCATTAACCGCGGCACCGCATCAAAAGGAAAAACCGTTTTAGGCAACAACAACCTGATTATGGCCTACGTGCACATTGCCCACGACTGTAAGCTGGGAAACAACATCATCCTGGGAAACAACACACAACTTGCCGGAGAGGTTGTAGTAGATGACTGGGCAATTATTTCAGGAATGACCGGGATTCACCAGTTTTGCCGCATTGGCTCGCATGTGATGATTGGCGGTGGCTCACTGGTAAGAAAAGACGTGCCTCCGTATATTAAAGCCAGCCGTGAACCACTTTCATATGTCGGAATCAATTCAATAGGTTTAAGAAGAAGAAACGTTACCAACGAAAAAATACG
>JAFGDX010000473.1 GCA_016931875.1 Prolixibacteraceae bacterium | reverse complement strand
TTGTGTTGCTGATTTGTTGGTTGTCAGAATTTTAGCGGAGCGCTAAATCCTAAAAAGAATACCACTTTCAGATGTACTTTGTCCATTTTCTCCTCTTGTTTAATTTCATGTATAGAATCAAAAGCAAGCATTTTGATTTCTTTTTTCAAATACTTTTTTTGAAGATGCATTTCCCTTATTTTTCGTTCTTAATTACCAAGCCAAAATAAGGGAATGCGGGGATAGAAAGTTAAAAATCAAAACTGAAATTGGTACACAAATATTCTGATTTTTAGCTTCAAATAGACTGACAGTTGATTTTTGGTTAGAGATGAATCATTCCTTTTCTCAAAGCAAATTTAATGATGTCGGCATTGTTTTTCAGGTTTAACTTTTCAAAGATGTGTTGTTTGTGAGTGCCAACGGTTTTTACGCTGATAAACAGTTTTTCAGAGATTTCACGGGTTGATTTTCCTTCGGCATACAATTGCAGTATTTCCACTTCGCGTTCCGATAGGTCGGCAAAACCGTCGTTTTCCACTTCGGCGGGTTCGAGATACCCTTTTATTACCAGGTCGGTAATATCTTCGCTCAGTATTTTTTTACCTGAAAAGACCGATTGGATGGCGTCAGTTAATTGATGATAGGTGCAGTTTTTCAAAAGGTAGCCGTCAGCTCCTGCTTCAAGTATTCCTTTTACATATTGCCGGTCGGAGTGCATTGAAACGGCTATTATTTTTACTTCAGGCATTTCTTTTTTCAACTGGCGGGTGGCATCAATTCCATTCATTTGGGGCATGCCAATATCAATCAAAACAACATCGGGTTTTAACTGAAATGTTTTTTCCATGGCATCTTTTCCATCTTTGGCTTGTGCTATTACCTCAATATCGGGCGCCGAAGCCAGCAGGTTGACCAATCCTTCTCTGAATAATTGGTGATCATCGGCAATTACTACTTTTATTGTCATAATGTTTATTCTTCAAGTGGGATTAAAACGGTTGCTTTTGTTCCTTTCCCGGGTTCCGAATCAATGTTAAACTGTCCCTTAATACTATCCAAACGTTCGGTGATACTTAGTAACCCGAATCCTCCATCTTTTGAGGCTTTTTTGCTGTTTTGCTTTTTAAAGCCTACTCCATCATCTTCAACTGAAATATAGTAATATTTTTTTCCTTTATTGATATGTAGTGTTATTAAATTTGCATTTGCATGTTTTATTATGTTTGTTAACAGCTCACTAACAATCCGATACAGAAATATGTTGAACTCTTTTTTTATTTTTATTTTCTGATTTTCTCCAATCAGTTGTGTTTTTATACCGTTATTCCGGCTTATTTGTTCCAGTTTCCATTTAAAGGCCGGAATTAATCCCAGCTCGTAAAGAATGGGCGGGCTCAGGTCGTAAGTGAGTATTCTTGATTCAGAGATGGCCTTGTCCAGCAGAAAGGAGGTTTCTGAAATAATTTTATTTACATGTGGTTTGGTGTTTTCGTCAGCTATCGACGACAGTTTTATAAAAGCCAGTGAGAGCGTTTGCCCCAAACTATCGTGCAGGTTTTCAGCAATTCTTCTTCTTTCGCGTTCTTCCACCAGTGTAATTTCGGTGTTGAGTTTTTTTAATTTTTTCTGGTAACTTTTTATTTGCCTTACATTTTTATTCAAAGCAATTTCGGCATTTTTTCGGGTCGTAATATCATAACATACCCCTCTGAAACCGTAAAATTTCCTGTTTTTGTCAAACACAGCAAAACCGCTAACAGCCAGCCATATTTTCTGTTTGTTTATTAAACGTATTTCTGCTTCATAGTCGTTAAAAGCTGATTTTTCCATGAAGCTGAGTTCAATTTTGCTTTTTTTTGTTTTCCGGTTGTTTACCTGGAAAAAATCGAGATAATGCATCTCGCCAATAACTTTGTGTGGTTCGATGAACAGAATTTTTTGCACAGCAGGACTTACATAGGTGAAAATTCCCTTTGAATCCACTTCCCAGTAAAATTCAAGCGCATGAGCCGAAATCTGCAGAAATCTCTCCTCGCTTTCAAGATATTTGTTGGTTTGGTCTTTTATCAAAAGTTCGAGGCTTTCATTTCTCTTCCGAAGTAAATCTTCCACTTTTTTAATTCGCAGTGCAACGTTAATCTGGGCGCGCAATTCGCTTTGGCTAAAAGGTTTTGAAATAAATGCATCGGCGCCAACATTGAGGCCTTTGGTTCTTTCTTCCGAATTTTGCCCCAGGGCCGAAATCATAATAATGGGGATATTTTGTGTTGCTATTTCCTTTTTTAAATACTGGCATACTTCATACCCGTTCATTTCCGGCATAATAATATCAAGCAAAATAATTTCAGGTTTTTCATTTATTGCCAGTTCAATACCTTCTTTTCCTGAAATTGCCTTCAGGAACAAATATTCAGGATAATGCAATTTAAAAATGCGATATAATAATTCTAAATTGATCTCACTGTCGTCAATGGCCAGTATCTTTTTCATGAAATTTTGAAAAGAGATTTATTTCGGTTTTATCTTTCTAATGTTAATTAAGCATCCCACAGTAGTTTTCAGGTTGATGGTAAATCTCCCTGAACGATTTACGTATAAAAATATAAAAAAACCTGAATTATTTTAAATGCAGGGAATTATTTAAACGGATGGATAATAAAGACAAACGGCGAAGGAAACAGTAATCTGAACATAAGGCAATTATTTCGCTTAAGTTTTTCACCTTCTTTTGCGCGAAGTATTGGTCGGGTAAAAGGCAATTGAAAAGTAAATTTGCGCAGTCCCGAATCAGAAAGTATTTACCACCAAATCAGCAAATGTTACCGTTTTTTTAAGAGTTAATTTTTCCGCAGAGGTGGTTGACAATTAGTACTTTTACCAGTGATTTGATTTACGAACTTTCCAGGATTATTTAAAATGAGATGGGCAATTTTTGTTGTCATTTACCTTGTTGCAATCAATAGCGTAAATGGCCAGAAGCGATTGTTCACGGAGGGGATTGAAGGGGATGCTGCAATAAATATTGCTTCTGATGAAATAAAAAAATCGTTTACACCGTTGCCCGCTGATTTTGTTCAGCTAAAATCAGTATCGGGGCAAAAATCGGATATTGAGGTAACATTTATTGATTTTCCTCAAAGTGCCCGGGCGGCATTTCTATACGCGGTTTCCATCTGGGAAACCATTCTTTCGTCACCGGTCCCGATTCATATAATGGCGCGCTGGGACTCACTGGGCAACACCATTGTTGCAGAAAGCCGTCCCTCTTTAAGTTTCAGAACTTTTGAAGGAGCGATGGTTTCCGATGTTTACTATCCGGTTACTTTGGTTGAAAAACTGGTGGGTGAAGAAGTAAACCCGGGCGAACCCGATATCATTTGTTCCTTTAATAAAAATATGCCCTGGTATTTCGGAACCGATGGAAGTACTCCCGATACCCGGTATGATTTTGTAACCGCGGTTTTGCACGAAATTACCCACGGGCTGGGATTTTACGGCTTTCTGAAAGACAACGACGGAATTGGTTTTTTTAACAATGTAAGCAGTTTGCCCAGCATTTACGATTATTATATTTTTAATGAACTAAATCAGCAAATATCTGATAAAACGCTTTTTAACAGCCCTTCAGCCGAACTGCATCACCAGCTTACTTCCAACAAGTTAAAACTGTACAAAGTGCGGGAAATGACTGCCAGCCATGAAACCCTGGAATGGATTTATGCTCCCGAACAGTGGGTGGAGGGCTCCAGTATTTATCATTTTAAGGAAACTGCTGTCGGCAACGAACTCATGTCAGTTGAAATTAAAAAAGGGCAGGCAATTCATTATCCCGGCGAAAAAACGCTTAAAGTTTTGTCAGAACTTGGCTGGGAATCGGTTTCATTTGTTTTTAATGAAATAAAAGATTTTGAAACCCCGGTTGAAAATATGTTGATTTCGGCCGGCGTTGTTGCCGATATGCCGCTGCTAAATTCAAGTTTTCGCCTCATTTATTCTACCAGCTATTTTTCATCTGCCGATACCGTTCAACTGGTTTACAACCCAACAAACAGAAAATTTGAAGGAGAAATGCCACTCCGGTTTTTTCAGGGCGTTGTTCAGTATTATTTTGAAGTAAATTCGGCTGATGGCAGAATCTTCAGGTTCCCGTCAACCGCACCCGAAAAGAAACTCGATTTTAGGGTTGGCCCCGATTATTATCCACCCGAAATTCGTCACAACCCGCTGAAAATAATCTCAGAAAATGCTGCCGGATTTGAGTTGTCGGCAATGGTTACCGATAACATCAGTGTTAAAAATGTAAAGGTAGAATGGAAGGTGAACGGCGTTGTAAGTGAATTTGCTTTAAACGGCGGAAGAGGAGACAACTTCTTTTCAGGTTCAATCCCTCTGGTAAATAATCTGAATAGTTCCAGCAGAATTGAATACCGGTTGGTAGCCGAAGATGGCACTGCATTAAAAAACAAAAGCACAAAACCGGCTGTGGGCTATTATCAGGTTGAATTTTTTGAAGCACTGGAACCGGTTTCATCTTATCAAAACAGTTTTAATTCTTCCACCGGCGATTTTCTTCTGTCTGATTTTCTGGTTTCAAAGCCGGTGGGTTTTGCCGATGGGAGCCTGCATACCGTAAATCCATACCAAACATCGGAAGTGGATAACGAAAATTACAACCACTACGCGGTTTTAAAATACCCGGTGGTGATTAAAAATGGCGGATTAATAAAATTTGATGAGATTGTGCTGGTTGAACCCGGAGAGCCCGGAACAAATTATCACAATTCCTACTTCTGGGATTATGTGATTGTGGAAGGGAGTAAAGATGGCGGAAAAACCTGGCTCCCGCTAACCGATGGTTACGATTCGCACATCAGCGCGGATTGGAGTTCTGCTTTTCAATCATCGGTTATCAACAACATGTCGGTGGCAGCCGGATGGGGCGAAATGTACATGAAACACACCATTAATATTACCGAAGACGCTGATTTTTATGAAGGAGATGTTGTCATTTTCAGGTTTCGTCTTGCTTCCGATAATTCGGTAAATGGCTGGGGATGGGCCATTGATAATCTTGAAATTCAGCAAACATACACCGGGGCA
>JAFGDX010000059.1 GCA_016931875.1 Prolixibacteraceae bacterium | reverse complement strand
TTGATAAATCCCCGTGTTATCAGGGGTGTTGGTGTAATTGTAGCCAAAAATGTTGTCGAATCCGAACACGTTGTTTACAATCAGGTGCATTACGGTTTGCGTGTTGAAAAGGTACATCAGGTGCGTAATTCCGATGCTGATATCGTTGTAAGGCTTGGTTCTGTCGGCCATAAAACCGGCGTTGTTGGGATTGTAATACGGGCGCCCGCTGGCAAACGAATAAGTAGTTGAAATAAACGATTGAATGGGAGTGAAAAACCGTTTGTACACCACCGAAAGATTGTGAGCGGAAACAAAATACGGAGTGGCTTCTTCCGGAAAGTCGTGGTAGTTGCGTTTTGATTCAATCCACGAATAGGAAATCCAGTAGTCGCTTTTGCCAAATTCTTTCTGGTTGCGCCAGAAAACATCGATTCCACGCGAGTATCCGGAACCGGTGTTGTTGTAGTTACCGGATTCAGCTGAATACTCCTCGCGGTATTTGACCAAACCGGAGTAATTTTTATGATATGCTTCGAAACGAAACGATTTTGTGCCTTTTTTGAACTGCCATGTTAAAATGGAGTGAGTCGATTTTTCAGGAGAAAGTTTCGTGGTGAATTTCAGAAAGTCATTTTCCGGATTTTGGCAAAATTTTCCAAATGCGGCTGAAATCTGGCTGTTTTTCCCGGTTTTCAAAGCCGCCGACAAACGGGGCATTCCATTCCATTTTTGTAGTAGCGAACTGTATTCTGTCCTGAATCCGGCCCGGAAGGCAAGTATGTGGGTGATTTTTATTTCCGATTCAACAAACGAAGATAACTGCTGATTTTCAAACCCGAGTTTAAAATTACCGTTCAAATTTATTTCCTGAAGATAGTCAAACCCAATCCAGTCGGCACCAACTTTTGTTGTCATTTTTTCAGAAGTAAAATGTGTAAAAACTGTTTTTACCTGACCACTCTTTTGGGTTGTATTTATTGGGGCATTTTCCAATACCATTTTGTTGGCGTCCGCATTCACCGAAATACCTGAGTGAATCATCCATTTGTCATTCAGCATTTCGGTAAAAGTGGTATTCAGGTAAGTGTTATAATTATTCAGCGCCAGCTCCTGAAATTTTGATTCCTTGAAATTGTCATACCACAAGCTGCTTGAATTGTAACTAAAACTGCCAAATGTTTTTAACATGCCGGTTTCGCTGGTTTTATGCCGAAACATCAGCGTGGAGCCTGAAATAACCGGTTCTTTAATCCATTCTACATTTTGTGGAAAAAGCCGGTTTGTTAAACCGGTGTGAAGCAATTCACCGGTTATCGCCAATGAAGTATTGTCCCAGCGTTGTGCGTGTGAACCCTGAAAACCAACCGTTAAAACTGAAATATTTGATTTGGTTTCGGGTTCCAGTGCGGTAGTATTTAAGGCAACAATGGAAGAGAGTGCCTGGCCAAACTCAGCCGAATACCCGCCGGTGCTAAAAACCGAACCGCTAAAAAGCAGCGGTGAAAAGCGGCCTTGAGTGGGAAGATCAGGCATTTTTGAATAATATGGAGAATTGACGAGCATTCCGTCCATATATGTTTTGGTTTCGTAAGCTTCACCACCACGCACAAACAGCCTGCCTTCCTCTGCCACTTTTTGAGTTCCGGGCAAGGTGCCAAAGGCAGCAAAAACATCGCCGTTGGCACCTGCTGTTAATGCAATGTCGAGCGGTTTTAACAGCACCGATTTCTTTTTGTCGCTGGCTTCAAAAGTTCCGGCATTAATAACCACTTCGTTTAATTCACTGACATCTTCAGGCAATATAACACTGAGGTGTTGAATGTCTTCCGAAATAGTAAGCTGGACAGCCTGTGTTTTGTACCCTACAAAACTAACAATCAGTGTCTGGTCTCCGGTCAAATCGGTTGTAAAACGAAAATTTCCCAAACTGTCGGATGTGGCTCCGTCGTAGGATTCCTGGATAAAAATATTGGCGCCGGGAACAGGTTCATTTTTCGCTGAAAGTACAGTTCCCGATATTTTAATCTGTGAGACAGATTGAATCACCAGGAACTGTAAGAGAATATAAAAAATTGTTTTCATGGTTTTTATTGTTTTCCGGTTCAAATATCCATCACCGTCTCTTGCTATGAAAAAAATAGATGACGACTGGTTTTTTTATTTTGCTGAATGGTAAAATACGAGTACGAACAGGACAGTATATTCGTGGGGATTTTGTAAATGAGAGTGTTGTGTAATTTTAAATACCGGGCTTAAACATATCGGTATTTCAAAAGTCCAATACCTGTTGTTTAAGCCAATTAAATTTCAGTGAACATTTTCATTTAAATTTTGGGATAATTGTCTGATAACTGAAAATTTGCGACTTTGCAACCCTATTTAAACCAATAATTGCTAAATCAAAATGAAAACAGGCAGAATACTACTTTCAATCATCTTTTTTATTTTTCTTTTTTCAAAGGGTTTTGCGCAGGAGCTTCCCGACAGAAATGAAGTTTTACGGCAGATGGTTTTGGCCAACAATTATTTTATGCAGAAATGGCCGGATACCGGAAAAACCATCATTACCAACCGCGAGCGCCCGAGCAATATCTGGACCCGTGGGGTTTATTATGAAGGGCTAATGGCATTGCACCAAATTTATCCAAAACAGGAATATTACGATTATGCGGTTTCGTGGGCTGAATTTCATAAGTGGGGAATGCGCAACGGAAACACTACACGGAATGCTGACGACCAGTGCTGCGGACAAACGTACATTGATTTATACAATATTCTGCCGGAACCGGATCGCTTAAAAAACATCAAAGTTTGTATGGATATGCTGGTAAATACACCGCAGGTTGACGACTGGTCGTGGATTGACGCCATACAAATGGGAATGCCGGTTTTTGCCAAACTGGGCGTACTTTTTAATGATTCGAAGTATTTTGAAAAAATGTATGAAATGTACATGTTTACACGAAATGAGCATGGCGACAATGGTTTGTTCAATGAGGAGGACGGCCTGTGGTGGCGCGATGCCGATTTTGATCCTCCCTACAAGGAACCCAACGGTGAAGATTGCTACTGGAGCCGCGGAAACGGTTGGGTGGTGGCTGCGCTG
>JAFGDX010000058.1 GCA_016931875.1 Prolixibacteraceae bacterium | reverse complement strand
TATTCTGCAGATACCGAGATATTGACCTTATATATCGATAACAATCTGCCCGAATTGAATATTAACAGCATCACACACAACGGGGCGCTTAAATCTGCCTGTTCAATTGTTAAGCTCACCAGCAATACCGATGGATTAAAATTCCGCATTACAGCACACGATCCGGAAGGTAATTTGCGATTGTTTAGGCTGACAGCACATTATGGAAGTAATCTTAGTACCACCGTCTATGCTGAAAATTACCCGGGAAGCGGAACCTGGGCAGGCGTAACCAATCTGCTTGTGCCGGCAGCAGGCGAATGGGTGCCTCCGGTAACATGTGCCTACCAATTCCGCTTAACCGGGTGGGCCAGAACAACCAATGGATATGGCTATATTGGTCATGCGGAACATTCAGAACATTTAACCATTTTAAAACCTGGCTTTGAAGAGGTTTCTTCGGTAACTATAAAACCTGAATTTGTTTTAGGTCAAACGATAAAGGATCTGGGAATTGTAAAATAATTCGTTGTAAATAAATTGTCTGAAAGAGCTCCTTTTTGTTAAAGGGGCCTCTTTTGGCTTTTTTGAATATATTGTAGTTGGCTGGTTCATTGTCAACTGATTCAGTATTCTGTATGCGGGCAACCAGCCCCCCTCGTCTGCGCCAAGGGCTAACTGTTTGTCGTTTGTAACGACAATTGAACAACGGCGCACATTGCGGCGCAAAAAAATCAAAAAAGTCCATATTTTCTCCCCCAATAGTGGGAGATGCCTGCGTAGGGCCTGTGCGGGGCTGGCAGAAGGGGTTTGTTTTTCAAAATACCGTGTCGTGCGCCTTTTATTTGTTCGCGCTCATTTCCCGGGGGCGTTTCCCCTGGCTGCCATACTACCTTCCTTTCAGGGCTTTGAACAACGAACAACAAACAAACCATTCCAAATAAAATATAATATACGTGCCAACCTTGAAGTGTTTGCCAAACCTTCAAGGTTTAAATAAATCCCCCTGCATCTGCATGTCGGAATAGCCCCATGCAATGATGCTTTCAATAATGGGAACTAATGTTTTTCCTCGTTCGGTGAGGCTGTATTCTACTTTGGGTGGCATCTCGTAATAGGCTGTTCGGTGCACTACTCCCATACTTTCCAGGTGCCGCAATTCCTGGATAAGCATCTTTTCAGTAATACCGGCAACATCCCGTTTCAGTTCGCCAAACCGGCGTGAAGATGTTTTCATGCTCCAGAGAATGCCTATTCTCCATTTTCCTCCTATAAATTTCAGCGCATGCTGAACAGGGCATTTCGCCAGCAATTCTTCGTGCAATAAATTTTTCTGCATTTTTTATTTCATATAACTTTCTGGTATCAAGCCTTGAATTTAGTAACGGTAAGTAGCTTACCTTTTTGTAAGTACTTGACTTCCGTAAAATTATGCAATAATTTTATTATTTATAATTGGTATAAATAAAATAGTATCATGAACAGAAAAGATTTTTTATTTCGTTTGCCGGCAGTGGGAATTCTCCCGTTGATGGCCGGACAGGTTTCTTTTATTGAACCATCAACAGGAAAAGTGGCGCCCAAAATGGATCACCCGGAACTTAAAAACTCGTATTGGTACATCGGTCATTTAATGAGTATTCTTGTTTCGGGAGAAGATACCAATGGTTCCTTTTCCTTAATTCACGGGTACGAAATAAAAGGGCTGGAACCACCCCCGCATATCCATACCAGGGAGGATGAATCGTTTTACATTCTCGACGGCGAAATTAGGTACACGGTGGGCAACGAAACTTTTAATGCCAAACGGGGTGACTGGGTTTTTCTTCCGCGTAACATCCGGCATTCGTTCCAGGTGCAGACGGAAAAAGCTGAGGTGTTGATTCACTTGTCGCCCGGAGGATTTGAAGAATATTTTAAGGAAATGAGCGAGCCGGCACAAGCCCTGGTGATTCCCCCGCCTCCCCAGGGACCACCGGATGTGAAAAAGATTGTGGAAACGGCAGCCCGGTATGGTGTGAAATTTCCGGATTTGGGATAATAACCGGCGGTGTCAATTCTGCAATGTCACCTGCATGACGGAACCTTCAACAGGGGGAAACTCTTTGTTTGTACTTTGTTATAAAACGAGGCACGTTGTTGCTGAGCCTGTATTGTTTTGTTGATTCTATACTGCGTAACACAGAAAGGATTCGTGCAGTAGCCGCGAATGGTTGGGGGTAATTGAATACATCGGTTTTACGGGAGAATATCAGGCATTTTCCAGGTAAGATTCAATCATTTCAAGCAGTGTTTTTGGGTTGATGGGTTTCGAAATATAATCGTCGCACCCCGCATCGAGGCATTTTTGCCGTTCCTCGGGCATGGCGTAGGCCGTTTGCGCAATAACCGGCAGGGTGGGGTGTAATTTTCTTATTTCGGCGAGTGCTTCCAGCCCGCTCATCACCGGCATTCTGATATCGAGCAGTATCAGGTCGGGTGTTTTTTCGTCCATTAGCCGAAGCAGTTCTTTCCCGTTTTCAGCACGTTTAATCTGAATGGCAGAGGCGGATAAAATGGCTGAAAAGTAATGAAATGACGAAGTGTCGTCTTCGGCAATATAAATAAGTTTATCCGAAAAATGGTAGTTCTTTCCGTTGCCGGTTTTTGAATGGTTTGCGATCAGCCCGGCCGCTTTTTCTTTGTACGGAAGGGTAAAATAAAATTCACTTCCTTTTCCTGCTTCCGATTTCAGCCATATTTTTCCACCCAGCAAATCGAGCAGCCCTTTGGTAATGCTTAAGCCCAACCCGGCGCCCTCTTTAAAATTCACATTGTCGGCCTGCGAAAAGCGTTCAAAAATCAAATCAAACGATTCTTTGGGAATACCCGGACCGGTGTCTTTAACAAAAAACTCGGCAACCGGATTATTTTCGGTATTTTTTACCGTGTAACCCACTGTTATGGTACCCGAACCAGAGTATTTCACGGCATTCCCGATGAGGTTGTTTACAATTTGTTCAAACCGCACCATATCCGTTTCAAGGACGAGATCTTTCCACGCGCTGTCGGCTTGCAACTGAATGTGTATGTTTTTTCCCAGCGATTCGATTTTGTTCCGGTGAATAGCCACTATTTCATCCAACGCCGGCCCGATTTGTACTGGCTGAAGGTGAATGCTCATCTGGTTCATTTCAATTTTGGAGATATCGATGATATCGTCGATGATCCTCAGCAGCTGTTCCCCCGACATTTTAATAAGTGAACTGTACTGGCTGAATTTTTGGGGTTCCAGCTCCGGTTCGGTAAGCAAGCCCGAGAAACCCAGAATGGCATTCATGGGTGTCCGGATTTCGTGGCTCATATTGGCCAGAAAAGCAGATTTCAGCCGGTCGGATTCTTCGGCCCTGATTTTCTCTTTTTCAAGTTTTTTCCGGTTTTCCCTGAGCAGTTGGATCATCCGTTTTTCCCTTTTTAATGCTTTGTCGATGCTGGATATAATCACCGCCAGCCCCAGTGAAACAAGGGTAGTAATAACAATAAAATTGATGGAATTGACAATCCACCCTGCCGTGCTGTACTCCGAAATCAGCCCGATACCCTCTGTTTTAAAATACACCGGAAGGGTTAACAGCGCCAGTGAAATGATATTTATCCCTGTGGAAAACAGCACCCCCCTGAAGCCGTAAAAAAAGCCCGTCAGCAACGGGAAAAGAAACAACCAGTTAAAACCTGCTCCGGCCTGTCCCATGAGGATTAAAATAGCAATACCCAGCACATAAAATGTGGTGAGTGTGATTTTTACTTTGGCCCGCGAAGAAAGTTTTCGCGAGAAGGC
>JAFGDX010000472.1 GCA_016931875.1 Prolixibacteraceae bacterium | reverse complement strand
CCATAAAATTATTCAGCATGTGGCAGCCTGAAAAGCGAAGACTCAGAATTACGTGTATCACGTAAGAAATTGTAAATTAAATGTTATGCGATTTATTGAGGGAAGTAAATTGTTGCTCCGCGGGAAACGTGGTTTTATAAATGAAGTAGAGGTTGGGCACCGCACCCTTCGACTCCGCTGCTCAGGGTGACGGTTATACTGAGCGCAGTCGAAGTATGCTTTTACCAAAAAATACAATGATGTACAAACAATGAATACTTTGAAAATCGTTAATGTCTGCTTATATTTTCAGATTGCTTCGCTATGCTATCAATGACGCAATCTGTTTGAAAATTTAAATTTTGCCCTGTTCTGTAAAATTCCTTCACAAAAAAATCACCCTGTCAATGATTTAGATATTGATGATGTTGTTTTTGATGGCAAATTTTATCATATCCACTGTGTTTTTGAGGTTTAGTTTTTGCATGATGTGGTTTTTGTGGGTTTCCACCGTGCGCACGCTGATAAACAAACGGTCGGCAATTTCCTGGTTCGAGAGGCTCTCGCCCATCAGTTTCAGTATTTCCAGCTGCCGGGCGCTCAGACGGTTTACTTCGGCGTTTTGCCCGGCATCCTTTCTGTTTAAACCCGAAATATATCTGTTAAGCACCATGTGGGTAAGCGACTTGCTAAAATAATCGTATCCGTTTCGCAGGGTGTAAATGGCTTCTGTTAAATCAGCCGGTGTTGAATTTTTCCCGAGAAAACCCTTTGCTCCTGCCTTTATGGTTCGTATCACCGTTTCCTCGTTATCCACCACCGACATTACCAGGATTCGCATATGGGGGTTGTTGATTTCGATTTGCGCCATCAGGTTAAATTCGCGGACGGTGATTTCATAAAAATTCAAAACAAGAATGTTGATTTTGATTTTTTTTAGCTTGTCGGTGAGTACCGTGCGGCTGTTGGTGGAAAAAATCACATTAAAGTCGGGAACTCCTGACAGCAAGCCCGCCATCCCTTTAACAATCAGATTGTGTTCGTCAAATACTGCAATATCAATCATCGGTAATTTATCCTATTCATTTTCCCCGTTGATATCTTCTTTATACAAAATGGCCGAGGTTTTATGTTTTCCGTCCATGAGCACTGAAACCGGTTTTTTAAACCGGATGTGTTTGAAATACCGGGTACGTTTTTCCAGCGGATTTTTTTCAATTTCTTCCCAGCGGATAAAATCGGTTGACGAAAAATGCTGCACCGAAAAATAACCGATGTTCATGGAAGTTACATTGTGAAAAAAATGTGACCCCAGCGAATAATCGAGCGGGAAATTCTGAAGGCTGATTTCAATGATGATACGGGCGTTTGAAATCTGCGACCAGTTTACCGGAATTCCCACAAACTGATCGCGGCTTCCCCATCGGCCGGGGCCAATGAGGATATAATTCCGGTCGTAGTCTTTCATTTCCTTGTTCAGCATATCAATTTCCTCCGCCATTTCAAGGGTTTTCAGTTTGTTGAATTTATCCACATCAATATAAATAATGTCGTATATTTCATCAATCTGCCCGTTTCCGATGCTTGACTGCGTGTAGAGCAGCATCCTGGATTTGTCGATTTTTTCGAGGTTGATTTTTTTGCTCAGGTATTCGCCAATAAGCGGTTTTATTTGCAACAGATAAAACGAAGGCAAACCGTTTTTTGAGGTATCCAAATCAATGGCGTATTCAATTTCCACCGGCGAACCAAATGCTTCCTGCACGGTAGTTAAAATGGTGTGAATGGTTTGGGCAAGCGGAATGTAATTGTATTGCAAAATATCGGCAAAATTAACCACCAGCGGCCCGTTGCCGTCACCGGGTTCCAGGCGGTCGTTGTCGGGGTTGTACACTGAAACGCAGTGTTTTAACGTGCCGTGCGGAACAGCGTCGTAAATATCGAGCAGTTTTAATGCGGCATGCTCGCCGTCGTTCAGAAAATCGATTTGTGTTTTTGCGCAGTCGACCGCAAAAAACTGCACCTGCGAACTGTTGAGTAAATCTTTAATGCTATACATGGAAATGGCCGGGTATTTGGGCGAAAAGCGGTACGATTTCCATCCGTCGACCACATAGGTACCCAGCCCGAAACCGATAACGGCAAAGCCTTCTTCGGGTTTCATACTGGCCACCGGGTAGTAATTGTAGGTTTGCGCCACCCCGCTGATGTGCGGATAGTAGTAATCGCCGTTTTGGGTACCCACCAGTTCCTGTAAAACCACCGCCATTTTTTCTTCTTCGATTTTATGATGAATGATTGAAAAAAAGTTTCGTGCTTTTGGCGAATAGGTAGAAGCAAAAACCATTTTAATGGCGTTGGAAACGTTTTCGAAAACCTGTTTTTTATTGGCTCCCCCGGGAACGATATAGGTATCGAACACCCCGGCAAACGGCTGGTTAATTGAATCTTCAGAGTTGCTTGAAGAACGCACCACAATGGGTTTATCGATTTGTGAGATAAACACTTTTAGCTTTCGCATAAGGGTGCCCGACAAGCTGGCCTCCATAAAAAGTTCGCGCAACTGCTGGTAGGAAACCGAGGGGTCAAAAATTTTGTCGTACAATTTATTCTTTTTAATAAACTGCTGAAACTCGTCGGTACCGATAATGACGGTGATGGGTGTGGTAATATTTATCTGCTTTGCCAGTTGCGAAAATTCGATATTGTAAATCAGGGTGTTGATAAATGCCAGTCCGCGGCCTTTTCCCCCCAGCGCTCCGCCGGAGAAGGAAACGATATTTCGTTCATCGATAATGGCGGTTTCGTCAAAACTCAGAATTTTTCCTTTTTTCTTTTCTTCGCGGTGCGATTTTATGGTTCGCAAAAGATATTGCCTTGACTCGTCGATGGTTTTAAACATATTCACCGACAAGGTATTCAGTGTGCGGGCCAGCTGGATTTCACCCCGCTGCATCAGCCAAAGCGACAACTGGTTTTCAGAGGCATGCAGTTCAAAAGATTCATCGGGAACATCTTTCAACAGGGTTTCAAATTCGCGCAATGATTTGGCAACCCCTATTCTTTCTCCTTTTTTATTGCGAAAAACAAAATGGCCAAAACCCAGGTAATAATTCAGAAAATGTTTGAGATCATTAAACAGGGTTTCCGAATTTTTATTGATAAAAGTTACGTCAAGATTCTTTGCGATTCTTTCATTGCTTTTTTCGGACGACTGCAAAACTATGGGCAAATTGGAAATGTGTGATTTTACATATTTTATGAATTTAATACCTGCTTCGTTATCCATTTTTCCGGCCCGTTCAAACTCCACATCGGAAATTACACAGAGCATAAAATCGTGGTAGCGGTTAAAAATGGCGGTGGCTTCTTCATAATTTCGCGCATGAAGAATTTTGGGGCGCGAGCGAATCCGCCTGATTTTTTCCAGTTCGTCTTTTTCGGTTTCGGGAAGCAGCTGTTTAATATGGTTGAAAACAATGTCGTAAAGGTTTTGAATGTATTTGGAATAGTAATTGGGCGAATCTTCAATCAGCAGGATGACCCGTACCAGCCCCACACGGGTGTCGTTTTCCACATTCACCTTGTCTTCGGTAATTTTTACAATGCCAAACAAAATCAGGGAATCGCCGTTCCACACAAAAAGTTTGTCAACCGACGGGATGGTTGGCACCAGTTCCTCAAAATACTTTATATCGCTTTTTCGGTTCAGCAACAAATAAACGGGAAGGTTTTCATGTCGTTCCCTTATTTTCCGGCTTAGTTCAACCGGCGCTTCGCGATCGACGCCGGCCATTAAAATAACCAGGTTAAACTGGGTGGTTTCCAAAAGTTCCAGTGCTTCTTCGGCGGTTGAAGCCCCGGTAATCCGCGGCACCGAGAACAAACTGTACTGGTAAATTTCGCCCATAAAGCGAGCAAAAAACGAATCTTCATTTTCAAGGGTAAAGGCATCGTACAATGTGGAAACAAAAAGGATGTGTTTGATTTTGTATCGCATCATATCGAAATAGATGTACTTGTCGATAACCTGCTGGTTAAAATACAACTGAAGAGGTTTTTTGTTTTTGATCATGGACGTCCGGAAAGCATCGGTGGGGCGTACTTCCTGTGCCGGCACTCCTTTTAAATG